>JAUXJP010000008.1 GCA_030624695.1 Candidatus Dadabacteria bacterium
GAAAGAGATAGACGGCGGAAGTGTTGTAGTTGAAGTACCTCTTCCGGCACTTATCACCTGCCCTGACGCAATGAATGAACCAAGGTATGCATCCCTGCCTAATATTATGAAAGCCAGAAAGAAACCTGTAAACGAAATAACTCTCGATGATATCGATTTTGGTTCACTTGGCATTTCAAGAGATGCTGTTGGTAAAAATGGATCAAAAGTAAAGACTGTGAAGATTGAAGTACCGGTAATAGACCGAAAACTAAAAATAATAAAAGGTTCTGACGATACAACTGTAAAAGGTGAAGAGATAGCACAATCGGTTCAGGAACTGGTTCAGTTACTTAGAGATGATGCAAAGGTTCTTTAACCTTCATCTTATTACATTTAGGAGGCGTAACAAATGAGTAATGAAATATGGGTAATTGCTGATATGAAAATGAACGGGAGTATAAGAAAGGTGACTTTCGAAGCTCTTTCAGAAGCCAAAAGATCAATGCAGTCCAAAGTCGGAGGACCTCTTTGTGCGGTACTTATGGGTTCAGGTATAGCAGATAAGGCTGATTCACTTGGGAAATACGGTGCAGAGAAAGTTTATGTAATAGACAATGCGCATTTAAAAGATTTTAATCCAGAGGGTTATGTAAAGGCACTTTCAGAACTTGTTTCCAAACACCAGCCACACATTGTTTTAGCCGGTAATACTTCATTTACCGAGGACTACCTTCCAAGAGTTGCAGCCAGGACAGGCTCCGGGCTCGCAATGGAAGCAATAGATATGGGGCTCACCGATGATAATAGGCTTACAGTTAGAAGGTATTCACATTCAAGTAAAGCTATTTCAGATATTGAATTTAACGCAGGTAACACCATGATGGCTACTATCAGGCCAAACACATACAAGGAAGAAGAATCACCTGCTACTCCTGAAATTGTAAATGAACAGGTAGATATCAGTGATGCAGATATTAAAGTTAAAGTAGTAAATCTTGAAACAAAAATGTCCGACAGGCCGGAATTAACCGAAGCCGAAAGGGTAGTAGCTGGCGGCAGAGGACTGGGCAGTGAAGAAAACTTCAAATACATTTATGATCTTGCTGAAGTACTCGGTGCAGCAGCAGGTGCCACAAGGGCAGCTGTAGATGCAGGTTATTGTCCTTACGATATGCAGGTAGGACAGACCGGTAAAGCTGTATCACCTACACTCTATTTTGCAGTAGCTATATCTGGTGCAGTTCAGCATTTTTCAGGAATGGGTACATCAAAGGTAATTGTTTCAATCAACAAAGACCCTGAAACACCAATCTTCCAGAAATCTGATTATGCAATTTGCGGTGACCTTTTTGAAGTCCTTCCCGTACTTACCGAAGAACTGAAAAAAGCACTGTCTGAATAAAGATTAAAATAAGAAATTGAATAGAAGGGGCGGGTTTTAATAATTCTGCCCCTTTTTTATAGGTCGGTAAGAATTACTTCTTTTAACTCTTTTCCAAGAAATTTTCCGGCAATACGAATAAATGATTCTGATACATCAGTAAGGTAATACTCATTTTTATTCATTATTTCCTCAGAAGTATTTTCCTTATCTATATTTTCACTAATTTCCCGGGCTATTTCTTCAGCAGAATCTATTAATAAGACATTTTCTCCGGCGACTTCCTGTATTGCTGATTTTAAGAGGGGGTAGTGTGTACACCCGAGGATCATTACATCAATATCCTCTTTTATAATGTCTTCGAGATAGGTCTCAGTAATTTTCCTGGTTATTTCACCTTTATGCCAACCTTCCTCGGCAAGTGGTACAAATAGCGGGCAAGCCCTCGAAAAAATTTCTAGGTCCGGATTAATTTTGCTGATTGCCCTGGAATAGGCCTCACTCCTGATTGTGGAAGGTGTACCGATTACAGCTATTTTGCCGTTTTTTGTACTTTCAGCGGCTTTTTTTGCCCCTGGATCTATTACGCCTATTACGGGTATTGATAATTTTTCTTTTAATGTATCAAGTGAAAAGGCAGAAGCTGTATTACAGGCAACAACCAGTATTTTTATACCTTTAGATAAAAGAAAATCAGCATTGCTCTGGGCATATTTAATAACAGTGTCTTTTGATTTGATTCCATAAGGCACCCTCGCTGTATCGCCCAGGTATATGAGCTTTTCATCCGGAAGCAGATTAATAATTTCTTTTACAACCGTTAATCCCCCGACACCAGAATCAAATATTCCAATGGACTTATTAGTGTTATCCCTTTGCATTGCACAATATGTTAGCCGCAGGTGTTATTATTTCAAAGAATATTAAAATATTGTTTCAATTGCTTCTTTAACTGTTTTTACACCGATCAGCTTTAATGTTTTTGATTTAGGTTTTTTATTATTTTCCAGATTTATATTAGGAAGGAGACATTTTTTAAAGCCAAGTTTTTCAGCCTCTGATATTCGTATATCTGACTGGGAAACACCTCTTATTTCACCAGTAAGGCCAATCTCTCCGAATACTACAATATCGGGATCAAGTGGTTTATTGAGAAATGATGATACAAGTGAAATACATATACCAAGGTCTAGTGCAGGTTCATCTATTGTAACCCCTCCTGCAACGTTCATAAATATATCTTCGCCGATAATGTTAATCCCGGCTATTTTATCGAGCACAGCCACAAGGAGAGAAATTCTGTTTGAATCTATTCCCATACTTGTCCTTCTTGGCATACCAATACCGCCTGCAGATACAAGTGCCTGAATTTCTATGAGAATAGGCCGTGTTCCTTCGATGCATGCAGTTACAACAGAGCCTGATGCATTTGT
The DNA here is from genome assembly GCA_030624695.1 of Candidatus Dadabacteria bacterium. Lineage (GTDB taxonomy): Bacteria > Desulfobacterota_D > UBA1144 > Nemesobacterales > JAJCZQ01 > JAJCZQ01. The sequence goes on from JAUXJP010000008.1 coordinate 2,797, forward strand.
GGGCCTTTCGGACAAAAATATTTCGGAGGGGTTTTTTACTTCAACAAGACCTTCTTCTCTCATTTCAAAAACACCAATCTCATTTGTTGAGCCAAATCTGTTTTTAATTGACCTGATTATTCTGTATTGATTTCCCTTCCCACCTTCAAAATAAAGGACAGTGTCTACAAGATGTTCGAGTACTTTCGGACCGGCTATGGTCCCTTCTTTTGTTACATGGCCAATCAGAATAATTGCTACATTGTTTAATTTGCCAAATCTTACAAGTTTGGACCCGCATTCCCTGATCTGTCCCACGCTGCCGGGTGATGAACCCAGTTCAATACTATAAAGTGTTTGAATCGAATCAATAATTACCACTTTAGGGCTGGTTTTTTTAAGTAACTTTAATATTGTCTCTGTGCAGTTCTCGGATACAAATGAAATGTTAGTGTAATTAATTTTAAGCCTTTCTGCCCTTAGTTTGATCTGCTGGCCTGATTCTTCCCCGGAAATGTATAAAACCGGATCATTAATATCTTTGAGGTTGCTGAGGATTTGTAGCGCGAGTGTGGATTTGCCAATGCCCGGGTCGCCGCCCAGTAGAGATATGGACCCCGGTACAAGTCCACCGCCAAGCACCGTATTGAGTTCGCTTATTTCAGTCTTTATTCTTTCGGAGGTATCGGTTTCAATATCATCAAGACTAGTAATTACGGATTTTTCATCATCCTGAATTAACGGGACATCATTTATCTTATCTGTAATTTCTTCTACAAAAGAGTTCCATTCATTGCATTCAGAGCATTTCCCAAGCCATTTTGGAGATACATTGCCGCAGCTCTGGCAAACATATTCTGTGCGCAATCTTTTTTTCATAAATTTGATACTAAATTATTCTTCGTCGTTACCATTATCTTTTTTAGCCTGTGTTTTGCCAAACTGTTTTTGATTAATGGCAAGTTCCCTGAGCTTGGAATCTACAAGTTCGTTGATAGTCCCTTTTCTAAATTTACCATTTGCATTACGTTTGCCGGCATCTATTCCGGTGAGTATTTCAATACCGTCGTCTATGGTCTTTATTGGATAAATGTGAAACTTTTTATTTTTAACAGCTTCAATTATTTCTTTTTTCAGCATAAGATTCTTTACATTCTGATGTGGTATTACTACTCCCTGGTCCCCCGTTAGTCCCTTAGCAATGCAGATATCAAAAAATCCTTCAATCTTTTCGTTAACTCCGCCTATGGGTTGAATCATACCTTTTTGGTTGACAGAGCCGGTAATAGCAAAGTTTTGTTTTATCGGGATTTCAGCAAGGCTTGATAGAAGCGTTATAAGTTCGGCTGCAGAGGCACTGTCGCCATCAATCATTTCATAACTTTGTTCAAAGACTATACTTGCTGACAAACTTAGAGGTTTATTCTGGGCGAATTTTCTTCCAAGAAAACCGCTGAGGATTAATACACCCTTGTCGTGAATATTGCCGCTTAACTTTACACGCCTGTCAATATTTACAATACCTTCATTGCCCATAAATGTTTCACAAGTAATTCTTGAAGGCTTACCGAAAGCATAATCGCCCATATTATATACAGCTAGTCCATTGATCTGGCCGATTACAGACCCATCGGTATCAATCATGAAGGTTCCCTTTGTTATCATTTCCTGGATTTTATCTTCAATCATGTTGGACCTTAATATTTTTTTCTGAAGGGCTTTTTCTATATGTTCATCTTTAACCAGTTTGCTGCCGTCAATAGTAGCCCAGTGATCGGCCTCGATGAGTGTCTGGCTGATTTTACCAAAATGAACTGAGAGTTTTTCCTGGTCTCCTGAGAGTCTTGATGAATATTCCATAATCCTGGCAATGCCGCTTTTATCCAGATCATGTATCCCCTCATTTTCACAAATAGTTTTAATTGTGCATGCATATTCCAATACTGATTTATCCTCGGTTTCCACAGTTGAATCAAATTCGGCTTTTATTTTAAATAGTTTTTTGAAATCGGGGTCATAATTGTACAGAAGATGGTAAATCTGGCCGGGACCAATAAATATTACTTTAAGATCAATATCAATGGGTTGAGGTTTGAGCCCTACACCTGAAGTATATCCAAATTGCTGATACATATCTTCAACCCTGTGTTCACCGTTTTCCAGTACTTTTTTCAGCGTGTCCCACACAAAAGGGAATCTGAGAACATCTAGTGCTTCAACAACAAGGTAGCCGCCATTGGCTTTACTTATAGAACCTTCCTGGATCAACGTAAAATTTGTGACCATTGCTCCCATTACAAGTTCTCTTTCAATGGTGCCAAAAAGATTCATGTAGTGAGGCTGTGATTCGACAATAACCGGGGCACCCTTAGTGCCGGAGTTGTCGGTATAAATATTGACCTGATATTCGGTAAGGGGTCTTTTAAAGTCGGGCGGGTTGTTTTGTGCCGGCATAAAGGGCATAGCGGGCCCTGTATTTTTCTGCGGTAAAAATTTATCGATATTTGTTACGATATCATTTTTTATATCTTTAAGCTGTTTGATGATATTTCCAAGATCTTTATACTTTTCTATAAGTGTTTCTATCTGGCCTTCCACGGTAAAAGTTGCAACCTGGTTCTGAAGTTCTTTTATGGAATCCATGTATTCTTTATCTATTTTCCTTACGTTCTGAAGTGTAATCGCTACCTGACTGTCCACGGCTTTTTTGTTTTCTCTTAATTTGGATTTAGTTTCCTCATCAAGGTTTTCAAATTGTTGCTGTTGGGCAGGCTTGTTATTGACAAGGGGTACTGTAGCAATACCAGTAGGTGTAAACTGAACCTGTATACTGTTTTTAGACCCAAATTCCCGGAGACCTTTAAAGTATTTTTCCTTTTGCGTGCTGTATTTATCCGAGAGCTTATTCTTTTCTTCTTCAAACTCTTTACTCTCAAATGCTTTCGGTATATCAACCCTCAGGAGTTTAATAAAATCTTCCATATCCGATTTAAACTCTTTTCCTTTTCCGGGGGGAATTGATATTGCTTTTGGTTCTTTAGGGTTATCAAAGTTAAATACATAGCACCAGTCATTGGGTACTTTTTCTTTTGCGGCCATTCTTCTAAGAATTGAATCAATAAGTGTCTTTTTGCCTAAACCCGGACTTCCAGAAAGAAAAAGATTGTAACCCTGTTTTTTAATACTAAGCCCAAACATTATGGAATCAATTGCCCTGTTTTGTCCGATCCTGTCTTTGCAAAGTCCCAGGTCCTTGGTTGATTTGAATTTATACTTACGTAGATCTGTCTTTTTGTATACTTCAGTGTGTTTAAGTGATTTATGACGTTTCATATTAATCCTCTGGTTCTGTATTGATGAGTTTAAATACAAATTGTTGCACAGGTGGCCACAATTTTCAATTGCTAATAATTATTATATGAAATGAAAAAAAAAATACCAACTGGATCCAGGTATTAATAAGGTCTTTTGACTTCGTTTTCAAGGACAATTCTATCCTCAATTCTTTTGATGTAATTACATTTTGGGAAATTTGTACAGGTAAGGATCTTGCCGAGCTTTGTTCCAAAGCCATACATCACTCTTGCAGAGCAAACCGGGCATACCAGATCTTTCTCTGTGACTGTTGCTTGCTCTATTCTGTAACCTTTAGGCAGGTCAATTCCGGGTTTGTTCATCTTTATAGTCTATAATTTTAATAATTAATTCCGTTTTGAAAAGGGAAAAATTATTTTAATAATTTAGTTATGGTTGTTTTATAGTCATCGAGGTAGTCTTCGCAGTACTCTTTTATAGCTTTAACTCTGTTTCTTCTTATGTCTTTTCTGAGTTCTGCCTCTTTCCATTCTCTTATTTCATTTGGTGTTTCGGGTATGAATGCCGGGACGGACTGGGGTTTGCCATCCTTATTGATGTGTACGAATGTAAGGAATGCTGTGCATGTATGGTTTAATTCACCAGTTATAAGATTTTCCGAATGTACTTTTATTGCAATTTCGGTTGAGGTCTTTCCTACGTATGTAATACCTGCGTTTAAGGTGACAACTTCACCAACCCTGATTGGAGAATAGAAAAAAAGGTTGTCCAGTGAACCGGTAACCAATGTTCCCTTAACATATCTCATTGCAAGTATTCCTGCACTTTCGTCAATGTATTTGAGTAGCCTGCCAACTGACATATATTCACCGTAAAAAGCATCTTCCGGCATTACAGAACGCATTGTCTCAAGGTTAAACCTTGTGATCTCTGTTTCATCAACTGCATTAATAACTTTTTGTTTTCTTTTTTGTATCTCTGGAATTCTTTTTTCTCTACGCATTTTTGCATTTTCGGTAATTATTCTTTCATGTTCACTTTGCGGTACAATCTTCTTTTTTATTTCCATTGGTTTTCCGTCTTTGTCTATTGCCACAAATGCGAGGTTAGAAAGGGTTATAAACTTCCTTTCACCTGTTTCCATATTTTCAGCATAGACTCTCGCAACAACTTCCATTGAGGAACTGCCTACGTTTTCAATCCAGCTGTCAAGCATTACTATCTCCCCGACTTTAACAGGGTTAAGGAAATCGATGCTATCTGTTGCACCAAGAAGAGTTGCACTTTTTGTATACCTTGAGGATGTAATACTTCCTACTAACATTATCCAGTCCATAAGCCTACCACCGTGCAGTGTCCCGTTGTTATTTGTATGTTCGGGAAAAACGAACTGGATCATTTTATTTGTAGTTTCTTTTATACCACTCATGTTTTTTCGTTATAAAAAAAATAATATAAAACTATTATTAATAATATGTTTACAGTAAATTAATTTGAAGTGTATTTTATTTCAAGAGGCTTACCTACTTCAGGCCTTCTAACTTTCCAGATCATACCATCATAAATAAAATGCAGAAAAGAACTACCCACAATATAAATTTCAAGGGCCTGCCTGTTCCACTGCCTTCCATATAAGCTCGCGAGTATGACTATAATTGCGAACAGCGAGCTGTATATCCAGAGTTTTTTACTTGCACTTGCAAGAAGTGATTTGTGTTCGGGCCTTTTTTTGTATTTTGAACTTACAAAAAAGTTAACAAAAGCTATGTATTCAAGCGCATGTGAAAAAGCGAAGACTATATAACCTATAACAAGTGAATAAAGGAATATACTAAAAAGCAAAACTATGGAGATTACGTATATATTCTTTGGAATACTGATCTGCCGCCAGTTTTTTATCTCTATGTATGTATATCTTGCAGTAAAGTATATACAGGCCGCTCCTGCTACATATGCAAGCACATTGACGTACTGCATATATTCACCCAGAAACCCGAGGATGACCCTGCCGGCGCGGTATCTTTCGACTGTATGCTGTTCCTGTATAGCCATAAATAAGAAAATAAATATAAACCAGGAATATATGAGCCAAAGCTCCGTTCTTGCCTCACCGTAACCAGCCTTTCTGGAATAGATACGCGTAAGCCCATATTTCTGGGCGACCGTATGGTACATAGTCCATATAATGGATATCGTCAAAAGGATTTTAAAACTGTCATACTTTATGAATATAAATGTTACAATAATTGCTAATACAGGAAGGGCGATATATATAAGTCTTCGTCGGCTGAATTCCTCATTTTCACCATATACCAATGCAAATGTATAGTGCCTGTGGACATAGTTGAAAAGAAGTACTATCAGTATAATCCATGCATAGTTGTTTTGAAACATCAGCAGGAGAGCAAGAATTACAATCCATCCAAAACTGTAAAAAATGGTATCGGCCCAGGAATTCTGAATCCAAAGTTTTTTTGCTATTTCCATTGTAATTTAATGCCAGGATTACCTGGAGTAATTAATACTGAGACTGCCGTCTTCTAAACTTATTTCTACTGTACCGCCAATGGATATTTCTCCAAATAGAATTTTCTTTGACAGTCTTTCTGTAATTTCCCTGTCAATAAGCCTTTGAATCGGCCTGGCTCCAAGTAATGAATCATACCCGTTTTCAGCAAGGTATGTCCTTGCTTCGGGCATAAGTTGAATCTTTATTTTCTTGTTTTTTAACCTTTCTTCAAGTTCTGAGATTAGTTTATCAACAATTTTTTCAATAATCACAAGATCAAGAGCGTTAAAATTGATTATGGAAGTAAGCCTGTTTCTAAATTCGGGACTAAAAAATTTATCAATTACTTCGGTGCTTTTATCTTCATACTCCTTCTGCGTAAAACCAAGGTTTCTCCTGCTGCTTTCCCTGGATCCGGTATTAGTCGTAAAGATAAGTATTATCTGTCTGAAATCCACTTTCCTGCCGTTTGAATCGGTAAGAGTTGCATGGTCCATTACCTGTAGAAGTATGTTGTATATATCCTCATGGGCCTTTTCAATTTCATCAAGAAGTAGCACGGCGTGTGGGTTCTTATGTACGGCTTCAGTTAACTGGCCACCCTGGTCAAATCCCACATAACCCGGGGGTGAACCAATAAGTCTTGAGACTGTGTGCTTTTCCATATACTCACTCATATCAAACCTTATGAACTCGATGCCAAGGGTTTCGGCAAGTTTTTTAGCAAGCTCGGTCTTTCCCACACCTGTCGGCCCTGAAAACATAAAGGAACCGATAGGCTTGTCTGGTTCGTTAAGCCCGGCACGAGAGATTTGTATGGAAGTTACAAGTTTATTTACCGCGTCATTCTGGCCATAAATAAACTGTTTGAGTTCATCTTCAAGGTTTATTAAAAGGGTTTTGTCTTCGACTTTTACGGTTCTTGTTGGGATTTTAGTGATTTTTGATATCAGGCTTTCGACATCCTTTACTGTTACCTGGGAAAATTCAGTTGAATTATTCCTGAGTTTAACAGCCGCACCAACTTCATCAAGAACGTCTATTGCTTTATCAGGCAATCTCCTGTCGTTCATAAATTTAGCAGAAAGCTCAACTGCTGCTTTTACGGATTTGGGAGAGTAGTAAACCTTGTGAAATTTTTCGTAATATTTTTTAATACCGTTAAGTATCTTGGTGGTTTCTTCCTCAGTGGGTTCATTTACATCAATTTTCTGGAACCTTCTTGCAAGTGCGTGGTCTTTTTCAAATATTGTCCTGAATTCTTTGAGGGTTGTTGTCCCGATGCAGCGAATCTCGCCGTTTGCAAGTACAGGTTTTAGCATATTGGATGCATCGAGGCTTCCGCCTGAAACAGCACCGGCACCAATCACGGTGTGAATCTCATCAATAAATAACACCTTTGTAGGATCACCCTTAATACTATCTATAATGTTCTTTAACCTTTCTTCAAAGTCTCCCCTGTACCTGGTCCCGGCTGTTAATGTCCCCATTTCGAGTGCGTAAATCTGAATTTCTCTCAGATTAAGCGGGACTTCTTCTTTTACAATTTTGTAGGCAAGACCTTCTGCTATAGCAGTTTTTCCGACCCCGGCATCACCAACTAGTATAGGGTTGTTTTTTCTTCTTCTTGATAAAATATGAACTGTTCTTTCAAGTTCTGTACCCCTTCCTATAATAGGGTCAATTTTCCCCTGTTTCGCCTTTGCCGTAAGATTTGTACAGTAAAGATTAAGTGGGTCTTTCTCGTCCTTCCTGGTTTCCTGTTCGGGTTTAGAAAGCTGATTAGCAGTACTTTCCTCATAAGAGTCCTCTCCACCACCATGAGATACATAGCGAACAAGGTTGTAACGCGTAAGGCCCTGGTCTACAAGAAGATACAGTGCCTGGGATTCCGGGAGCCTGAATAGTGATATTAACAGATTGCTGCCGTTTATTTCCTGCTTATCTGCGGACTCTGCATGCATTGCTGCTATTCTTAAAATATATTTACTGCCCGCAGAATATTCGGGTTCGGGAAGATACTCGGAATCGATAGGGGGCATATTATTTTCAAAAAAGTCTTCAATGGATGTTCTTAGTGTCTCAATGTCCAAACCACAGTCAAGCAGTGCTTCAGCTGCACTCGTATCATCAAGCAGCTCAAGGAGAATATGTTCAGGAGTTATAAACTCGTGTTTTCTTCTCTTTGCCTGCTCATAGGCCCTGTACAATGTCTTTTCAAGTTCTTCAGACAGTATCAACCTTTATCGCCTCCGCTTTCGACTTCCAATACACACTTTAATGGATGCTCATACTTTTCTGCGAGCTGTTCTACCTGTGTTACCTTGGTTTTAGCAATATCAAAAGTATACACGCCAATAGTACTCTTGCCCGCTGTATGGGCTTCAACCATAATCCTGCTACTTTCGTCTTCCGTTTTATAAAAAATTCTCATTATTATCCAGACAACAAAATCCCTCGGTGTATAGTCATCGTTAAGAAGCACAATACGATACATATCAGGTTTCTTGAGCTGAATTTTTTCTTCTGTTAGATTATCAGTATCTAACGAACCTGTGTTTAACTTTTCCTCTGACATTGTCTTATTCCAATTCTACATCAATTACATAAATATTTTAACGGTGATTTTTTATTATAACTATCTATTATTTCAAGCATATAAATTTTTTCACTTTCCAGGTAATGACTGATTGAATGGCTTGCTGATTCATTGAATATAATGTGAGAGCTGAATATTGGTACTGCACTGAATCCTCTAAGGAATTTGTGTTCCCCCTGTGCCCCGGCTTCAAACCTGTTGAGGCCATTCCTGATGGAATAGTCAATGAGGCTGTAATAACAGCATTCAAAGTGAAGATTGCTTATATCTGCTATGGTTCCCCAGTATCTTCCAAAGAGAGTGGAATTTTTAATAAAATTAAATGACCCTCCAATCCATGTGCCTTTGTCTTTTGCCATAACCATTACAATATTATCAGAAAAAATGTCGTGAATTAAATCAAAAAAATTGTAGTTTAAATAGGCATTGCCCCATTTTTTTGTATGAGTGTCAAAATAAAACTGCCACATGGCTTCTATATGCTCTTTTTTTATTTTGTTACCCTGAAGGATTTCAATCTCTACACTCGATTCTTTAATAGCTTTTCTCTCTTTCTTAATCTGTTTCCTTTTTGATGATTTAAGGTCACCCAGAAATGAATCAAAATCGGTATAGTCTCTGTTATGCCAGTGATACTGATGAGTAATTCGTTCCATAAATCCGGATTCGGTAAATAGTCGTTGTTCGTCTTCCTCTACAAAAAGGCAGTGAATTGAAGAAAGTCCAAGGTCTATTGCGAGTTTCAAAGCACTGTCTATGAGCTTTTGTGCACATTTTTTAAATTCATATTCAGGGTGTACAATGATTCTTCGGCCTGTGGTAGGGGTAAATGGTATGCCAATAACCCCTTTTGGATAGTAGTCAAGTCCTGCCTGCTGATAAGCCCGTGCCCATTCCCAATCGAAAATAAACTCTCCGTAAGAATCTGTTTTAATAAAAAAAGAAAGAGAACCTACAAGTTTATCTTTATCATATAATAGCAAGTAACGGGGGTCCCAGCCGGTGCCTTTGCCAATACAGCCGGACTCTTCGAGGCAGTATAAAAATTCATAATCAAAAAAAGGATGTCCATTATCCTGGATAGAGTTATAAGATTCTTTATCTGTATCCTTTATTGAATCTATAATTCTTGTTTCCAGGCAGTCCATTTTGTTTGAGAAATTATTAGATTATTTAATAATATTAACTATTATTTTGGATTCTTTAATAAAAAAAGAATAATTATTAGTCAGCAGGGGTTTTTGATGAATTTGACACAGTATGTTGGTGTTGTAATGGAAATGAAGGATTGGATGATTTTTTCCAGTTCTCTAAAAGATATGGAAATTGATTTTATTATTGAGCCGCATATAAGATTTGAGGGACAGGCTGGAGAACAGGCTACAATGTTTTTCTACGACCCAACCGGCAACGCCCTGGAATTTAAAGCATTTAAAGATATTGAGGACGGACTTTTTAAGACAGAATGATAACTATTACAGGATTCAATCACTCTTTTAAAGGCAAGAAAATCTTCGACGGCCTTGACTGGAGTATAAAAAAGAACAAAAAATACGGGCTTGTTGGCCCGAATGGTACTGGTAAGACCACGCTACTCGAAGCAATATCAGGTTCACTCGAAACTGAATCCGGTTCGGTCTCAATACCAAAGAAAATCGTAATAGGTTACCTCTCACAGGACCTTAAGTTTGACCAGACAAAAAGAAAAATTGTTGAAGAAGCCCTGAGCGCATTATTGGGAAGCTCAGGAATTGATGAGTATGAATTGGACAGAGTAAAATTCCAGGCAGAAAAAATTCTAATGGGACTTGGCTTTGAGAAGAAGCAGCTTGAAGAAAAAACCTCCACACTGTCCGGTGGATGGAAAATGAGAATAGAGCTTGCAAAACTCTTGCTTAAAGGGCCTAATGTCCTTTTGCTTGATGAACCAACAAACCATC
>JAUXJP010000212.1 GCA_030624695.1 Candidatus Dadabacteria bacterium
GACGCAAATTGGTTGTCTAATAATACTTAAATAAGTTTTCTTTATTCTTTGTCTTGATAGAAAGAAACAAAAATCAAGGCTGAACAAAATTTACTAAAAATTGACCATTTTCCCTAAAAGCATTTAATTCCTCCCCACCCCTAAATTCTTTCTTAACGGTAAAATAATCAATTTTCTTAACGAAAATTTTGTAATGCCGTGGAAAAAATAAAACCCAATTATAGAAGAACTACCTATTCTCATACTATGTCATCCTGAATTTAGTTCAGGATCCCCTGCTATAATAGTTCTGGATGCTGAAACGAGTTCAGCATGACACATTATTAATCCTTCGAAAGCATAAGATCAATGGAGGCTTTCCCTGCACCCACAACAATCACAATCAGCCCAAGCCCTAATGCAAGTATATGGTATTCGAAGCCTTCTCCTTCATTGGCACCGAACCAGTTCATAAAAAAACCGTTTGGTGCATGCACCATAAAGATCGCACCAATCATAATTAGACTAATTGCAGCTGCAGAAAACCTTGCAAGAAACCCGAAAATTAAAGAAATAGCTCCGAAAGATTCAGCTAGTATGATTAGTACTGCCACAAATGAAGGCATCCCGGTACTAACAAAGAAATCAACTGTATTTGAAAAACCATGTCCCCCAAACATCCCGAGAAGTTTCTGAAGTCCGTGGGGCAGTATAACGATGCCGAGGGCAATCCTTGCTATAAGCCCGGCAATATTATCATTTGTGTAGTATAAATTCTTAAGCATAAAATTCTCCTCCTCAATTATTAGTAACTATGAAATTATGATAAACCAAAAACATATAAAGACTCAAACTATTTTTTTAATCGAGCTGTATTTTGGAATCATCGATCAGGAAATATGCCAACACGCTTCCTGCAAAGCAAATGCCCGCACACAGTTTCATTACATATGAAAAGGTTGTGTGGAACGACTGCTTAAGTGACATCTGAACAAGGCCGGCTGTTTCACTATCCAGCCATTCTGGAATATTTGCCGCTGTAAATTTTATCCTTTCTGATTTCAGTACATCCAGTGTTGTAGGGTCCAGTGCTATTTCAGCTAAATGCTTGTCAAGATTAAAGTTAAACAGGTTAATTCCTATAAGGCCCAGGATTGCTATACCGAGAAGGCCTGCAATTCTGCCGACGGCATTATTTATACCCGAAACAAGGCCCGAAAACTTTTTATCATGCGATCCGACTACGGCTGATATCATCGGGGAACTTGAAAGCCCGACACCTCCTCCCATCAGGAGGATTGGCAGGAGCCAGTCACTCCTGTATTCCGTTTCGATCCCGGGAACTGAAAAGAGATAAAAAGAAATCGATACCATAAATATCCCGGTCATAAGGAGGCTTTTTACACCCAGTTTACTGACAAGTTCGCCTGAAATTGTTGCCAGGATTAATAGTGTCACAAACCCCGGGAGAAAACTGATTGCCAACTCAAGTGCGCTGTAGCCATGTAGCTGTATAAATCCAAACGGGACGTAAAAAATTACCGCGTTCCATGAAAACCAGAATAAGAAAGATACAATATTTGCGCCTGTAAAAGTTTTGGACCTGAAAAGCATCATAGGCACAAGCGGTTCGTTAATCCTTCTCTCGTAATAAATAAAAAAGGCACCGAGTATCAAACTAACTGCAATCGATCCAATAACCCTTATATCCGTGTATCCCATATTGGGAGACTCAATGAGTCCGAACACAAAAAGCCCGAGGGCAAGTGAGACAAGGACCGCACCGACAAGGTCAAGTTTTAGAGGCCTTAAATCCCTGTCATTCTGTACCTTTGTAATAAGCAGTGGCAAAAGAACTATTGAGACAGGAATATTGATTAGAAACACGTATCTCCATGTATAGGCCTCTGCCAGCCATCCCCCAATTATCGGCCCGAGTGCAGTCGTAACTGCGACAAATGCAGACCAGATGCCAAATGCCCTTACCCTCGTGCGTGCATCAAAAGATACAGTCAGGAGTGCAAGGCTTGCAGGGATTAGAAGAGCGCCGCCAACCCCCTGGAATGCCCTCGCCAGTATAAGGTCGTTTGTAGTAGGGGCAAAACCGCACCATAGCGAACATAATGCAAACATAATAAGGCCGATAGTAAATATCTTCTTCCTGCCGTATTTATCACTTAGGGCCCCGCCAAAAAGTATCAGTGATGAAACCGTCAGGGCATAACTCTCAATAATCCACTGTGCCTGGGTGATCTTTGCACCAAGTTCATTTTGAAGAATCGGAAGGATTGTGTTTACACCGGTGCTGTCTATAAATGGCATCGCGGTCCCGATTATTGCAACAACCAGTACCCATTTACCATCCCTTAGGCTGGTAAATGGTGCAGATTCCTCCCGGGAGTTATACTCCAAATTCTGGGTTTGTATTTCCATAGGTATGCGTTGATAGAATTCTTATAAAATGAATATGATTGGGATAAAAATCCAGATTCAGCGATTAGTCTAGCATACTATGGTATTAATGTAATTAATTATTAGCTATGCATGCTGATACACCTTTCCTTTATAGCTCCTGAATAAAAATGCAAATACCTTATTTGGCAGAAGCCTTACCACAAGGTCTCCCATCTTTGGAGAGATCGCATCAGCCAGGAGCATTAACTTTGGCTGGAAAGGCACAATAATCCTCGCCCTGTTATGGTATACACCCTCAAGTACTGCTTTACCCACCTGTTCTACAGGGATAGGTGTAAATCTTCTAAAGGGAGGAGGCATATCTTCCGGCTTTACATGTTCGAGCAGCGGAGTCTGGGTTAAAGCGGGGTGAATTATCGATACATTAATACCGCTTCCCCTTAATTCCTGCCTGAGAGATGAGGTAAACCCTGTTATTGCATGCATAATACTTGAATATGCCCCAAAGTGGGGGAACCCCTTCCTTCCAACTACCGAAGACATATTCATTATATGGCCTTCACCCTGTTTTTTCA
>JAUXJP010000183.1 GCA_030624695.1 Candidatus Dadabacteria bacterium
TCCTGATACGGTGTCCAAATGGTTTCCAAAACATTTTGTAACTCTTGGTACTGATGGTTTTGGAAGAAGCGACAACAGGGAAATGCTGAGGCATCATTTTGAAGTTGATGCAAACTATATTGTTTATTCAAGTATTGCAGAACTTTTTCGTGAAGGGATTGTTGATAAAAAGGTTGTAAATAAAGCTAAGAAATCCTGCGGTATAGATGTAAACAAACCAAACCCAATTAATGTATAAAGGAGTAATTAATGAGTGATATTACGTTACCCGAAATCGGAGAAGGAATTGATGAAGCAACAATAATAAATATTTTTGTATCGCCTGGAGATATTATAAAAAAAGAACAGTCGGTTGTTGAGATCGAGACTGATAAGGCTGCGCTCGAACTACCTTCACCAGTAGACGGTACTATCTCTGAAATACTGGTAAGTAATGGTGATGTTATAAAAATTGGAGCCCTCATAGCAAAAGTAACTGAAGAAGGGGCCCCGGCTAAAGAAAAACCAGCTCTTAAAGAAAAGAAAAAAGAGGAACCTGAAACCGAAGAAAAAGCTGAAGAACCCGTTACCGAAAAAGAAGAAGAACCTGTAAAGGAAGTTAAAACAAAAAAAGAGAAAACACCTGGAGCCGAAATACCAAATAAAGAAGAAAAAGCTGAGCCTGATAATGTTATCTCTATTGTCAAAGAAGATAATAAAGTCTCTGCGCCTGCTTCTCCCTCAACAAGGAAGCTTGCACGTGAACTTGGGATCGATATTAACAGTATTCCCGGGACAGATCCCGGGGGAAGAATTTCATCTGATGATGTAATTAAGTATGCAAAAAACCTTATTACGAACTTTGAAACTACAGCGGAAACACACAGGGGAACATACCAGCCTAATATTCCGGCACTGCCGGACTTTTCAAAATGGGGTGATATAGAAAGGAAAAAAATGGGAACGGTAAGGAGACTTACAGCAGAAAATCTTACCATGGCCTGGACTATACCTCATGTAACTAATCATGACAGGGCCGATATTACTGAACTTGACCAGCTCAGGAAAATGAATAAGCAAAAAACCAAGGATGCAGGTGGAAACCTTACAATTACACCGATCCTTATAAAAATAGTTTCATCTGCATTAAAAGTATTTCCCGAATTCAATGCCAGCATTGATATGGAAAGCAATGAAATAATATACAAAAAATTTGTAAATATTGGTTTTGCTGTTGATACAGAACGTGGACTGTTTGTCCCAAACATTCAAAACGCAGATAAGAAAAATATAATTGATATAGCAGTAGAACTTTCTGATATATCCGAAAGGACAAGAAATAAAAAAATTAAACCGGATGAATTAAAGGGTAGTACTTTTACGGTAAGCAACCTTGGCGGTATAGGCGGCACATATTTCTCGCCTATTATTTATTATCCCGATGTAGCTATTCTCGGGGTGTCCAAGTCAAGCTTTGAGCCGGTGTATATTGACGGAAAATTTGAACCAAGGCTTATGATGCCTCTTTCGCTTTCTTACGACCACAGGGTAATAGACGGTGCTGCAGCAGCCAGGTTTCTGACGTGGCTGGTTAAAGCACTGGAAGAACCATTCCAAATCTTATTCGAAGGTAAATAATGGCTATAAAAACACAGATGGCAGTAATCGGGGCAGGGCCGGGAGGTTACCCAGCGGCATTCAGGGCAGCAGACCTGGGGTTGGATGTGACACTTATCGACCATGAAAAGAACCCTGGAGGTGTATGCCTTTACCGAGGGTGTATTCCATCAAAAGCACTACTTCACGTTGCAAATATTATTAACGAGTCTGAACATGCAAAAGAGCTTGGGATTACCTATACAAAGCCAAAAATTGATATAAAAAGGGTCGCCAAATGGAAAAATGAGGTGGTAACTAAGCTTACAGGCGGCGCCGGGTTTCTCGCAAAACAAAGAAAAATTAATTATATACAGGGTAATGCTGTCTTTACGGACTCTAATACTCTGAAAATTACAAAAGAGGATGGATCGGAAGATACTTTAACTTTTGAAAACTGCGTAATTGCCACAGGCTCGAGGCCAACTGAGATACCGGGGATAAAAGTAGATAATAAAAAAATACTTAATTCCAAAGGGGCTCTGGATCTGGAAAGTATACCGAAAGAACTCCTTGTAATTGGCGGCGGTTATATCGGCCTTGAAATGGGTTCCGTGTATGCGGCACTTGGATCAATGGTAACTGTTGTTGAAATGATGGATTCTATACTGGACACAGTTGATAAGGATTTTTCTAAAATACTCCATAAAAAACTCGCTAATGAATTTAAGGCAATATTACTAAGTACCAAGGTGCTTGAAGTTAAAAGTACTAAGAAAGGAGTTAAAGTACAGTTTGAGAACAGTGACGGCAAGTTTGAACACGAATACGACAAGGTGCTTGTTTCCGTAGGAAGAAAACCAAACTCTGAAAAAATAGGCCTTGAGAATACAAAAGTGGTTGTAAATAAAAGGGGCTTTATTGAAATAGACCGGCAAAGAAGGACTAATGATCCAAACATTTTCGCAATTGGTGATGTTGCAGGTGATCCCATGCTTGCACATAAGGCAACACACGAGGGCAGAGTGGTAGCAGAAATAATTGCCGGTGAAGATATTGCTTATGATGCTGCAACCGTGCCGGCAGTAATATTTACAGACCCGGAAATAGCATGGTGCGGGCTTACGGAACAAGAAGCTAAAGATAAAAATATTGATATTAAAGTAACCAAATTTCCATGGGGTGCTTCGGGTAGGGCTATAACCCTCGACAGGACTGATGGGCTTACAAAACTTGTTTTTGAAACAGAGACCGAAAGGATACTTGGAGTAGGTTTAGTAGGGCCGGGTGCCGGAGAGTTGATATCTGAGGGTGTACTGGCAGTAGAAATGGCAGCAAGAGCATCAGATATTGCCTTGTCAATACATCCGCATCCTACACTTACGGAAACTTTCATGGAAGCAGCAGAGATGTTTTTCGGAAATAGTACGCATGTTATCAGAAGTAAGAGGAAGTAGAATTTTTCTTTAAATATATTCTTTTTTCATTGAAAGTGAAATAATCATCTCAAAATTATTTACTCTAGTTCCAGCATTAAATTATTATGTTAAAATAATATGAATATTTAATTAATGTGAATTCTTAAAATTATGGAAATTCTCATTTCAATGAAAGCGGACGACATGCGCCGCACCAAGTTTAAAAATCTTCAAATGGATATGCCTGATACACAGACAAATGGACATTTTATTGCAGAATTAAGAGAAGCTGAAATAGAGAAAATAGTACTGCTTAAAAGATATGGTGAAATTTTATTAA
>JAUXJP010000162.1 GCA_030624695.1 Candidatus Dadabacteria bacterium
TCAATGCCGGAAATAAACTGTTCCTCACTTTTTAATTTTTTTAATATGTCCATAATTCTCAACCCCTTTTTTTTAAACCGAATTTTTGAAGGTATTTTTAAACATTTTCAGTACCTTATTTGTTTAATTATATATTAACAAATTTTTACTATGTTAGTGCTAAGAATATAAAACTTTTATTATTCGCATTCACATTTCTTTTAGCTCCGATATCCGGATTTCCAAGAAATTGCGAGGACTGCTCTGCCGGGAAACCGTCCCCGACTACACCCTTTTTACCCCAGTTGAAAACCCGTTTGAACAATAAACCACTGAGTGATCAAGTAAAAATTATTAATATTTATTGCAAACATTTCATTAATAACATTGATTAATGTATCACTTCTGATAACCTGAAAGAAATGTCCGACAATTCAGAAAAAACAAAAATCATAATAATTGGGGGAGGTTTTGCCGGTACAAAATGTGCAAAAACCCTTTCAAAAAAATTAGACCTTAATTCCAATGAAATAATTCTGTTCAACAAGGAAAACCATATGGTTTTCCATCCCCTGCTTGCCGAAGTAGTCGGGGGATCTCTTGACCCCGACCCTGTAACAACACCTCTTCGCCAATTACTACCTCATGTACAATGCAGGACAGAAGAAGTTCATCTTATTGATCTTGAAAACAATCTCGTTACTTATGAAAACAATAACGCCACATACGACAACCTTAAATATGACTATATTGTCATTTGCTGCGGTTCAGCAGTAAATCTTAGCATAATTCCCGGAATGCAGGACCATGCCTTTCCTTTTAAAACCGTTGGAGACGCAATTGCACTAAGGGTCCAAGTAATAGAACAGTTAGAAAAAGCTGATGTCGAGGATAATCCCGCTGTAAAAGAACGCCTTTTGTCTTTTATAGTTATCGGCGGGGGTTTTAGCGGTGTAGAAGTTGCGGGTGAGATTAATGATCTTGTCAGGGGTTCCAACAGGTTTTATAAGAATATAGATGAAAAAGAAGTCAAAGTAACCGTAGTGCATGGTGGTGATCAGATTCTTCCGGAAGTAAGCCCGTCACTTAGAGATTTTGCCCAGGAAAAAATGGAAAAAGCGGGTGTAACTTTCGTTTTGGGATCAAACGCCAGTTTTGTAACAAATAAGGGTGTTGGTTATGGAGAAAACAGTATTGTAGAAGGGAACACTGTTGTTGCCGCAGTTGGAAATACTATGCCATCCGTTATTAAACGTTTGTCTGCCGAAAAGGAAAGGGGAAGAATACTCAACGAACCCGATATGAGGATTAAGGGTTTTTCAAATGCATGGGCAATTGGTGACTGCTCCTATACAATTAACAGCTATGACAACACTCCGTGCCCACCAACCGGACAATTTGCTGAGAGGCAGGGAAATCAGACTGCACAAAACATAATAAGGGTAATGAAAGATGAGGAAACCAAGCCATTTAGGTTTAATCCAATTGGTTTGCTTTGTTCCATTGGCGGCAACAATGCTGTTGCAGAAATAAAAGGTATCAGGATTTCCGGTTTTTTTGCCTGGTTTATGTGGCGGGCAATATATCTTTTTAAACTTCCTAAATTTTCTAAAAAAGTAAAAGTAGGACTTGACTGGGCATGGGACATCTTCTTTGCCAGGGATCTTACCTACACCAAAATTCAGCAGACTGATTCGGTCGCCAAAGCACATTTTGAAGCCGGTGACTATATATTCAGGCAGGGTGAAAATTCCAATAATTTCTATATCCTTGAAAAAGGTGAGGTTGAGGTTACCAGGGTCAAGCCGCCTGATACAGAAGAAGAGGTTATCGCTGTCCTCGGTGAAAACGATTTTTTTGGCGAAATGTCTTTACTCCAGGGAACAGCCCATACTGCAAACATAAGGGCAAGGACCGATATCGAAGTCCTTGTAATGGGTAAACATGTATTTGAAAAAACAAACTCAATAAAACCTTTCAGGAGATTGATAGAGGAAACAATAAAGAGAAGAGGTGTAAATATATGGCAGAAAATGCCTCTGGTCCATGATTTACTTGAACAGAAAAAAGTCACTGACATACTGGAACCGGTAAAAAACTTTATAGACGGGGAGAGAACTTTTGAGGAAATTCTGGAAATATTTAACGATACATCAATAGATTTCTGCTGCATTCTAAACAACGAGAAACTTGAAGGCGTTATCACAAGGTCAGACATTTTCAGGGCAATTGAAACTGGAGCGACAAGAAACAGCAAGGTTAGTGATTGTATGGTCAAAGATCCTATTGCCATAGAAGAAACAGATACTGCATTAACCGCAGCCTCAACAATGAAGGAACACGGCATCAGGAGACTCTTTATTGTTAACAATTTTATTGATAACAAGCTGACAGGTTACATAAGAGCGGAAAAACTACTTTACATTACCATGAAATCATTATAGAACTATTAATATATGGACAACAATACAGAGAAAAAATTTGAAAGCTTTTCTGAATTTTACCCTTTTTATCTCTCTGAACATGGAGACAGGCTAAACCGCAGGCTGCATTTTACAGGACTTCTTGCCGCTTTAGTGATCCTCGCCATTGCTATTATTTTTCAAAAATGGGTTTTACTAATATTATTACCTTTCTTTGGCTACGGTTTTTCATGGATTGGGCACTTCTTTTTTGAACGGAACAAACCTGCGACATTTAAATATCCCCTATATAGTATTATGGGAGACATAGTAATGTTTAAGGATATATTATTGGGGAAGATTAAATTATAAAAAGTGTTAAGTATTAAAAATAATTTTTTTTGAATCAATAAGGTTAGTATAATTAATATATGCTAAGTAAAACGGTTGGGTCTTATAAGATCATAGAAAAAATTGCTTTTGGTGGTATGGGTGTAGTGTATAAGGGAATCCATACAAAATTAGAGCAATTTGTCGCGATTAAAGTGCTTTCTCCCCAGTTTGCATCAAACCAGAATATGAAAAGTAAATTCCTGAGTGAAGCAAAGATTCAGGCACAGCTCCTTCACCCCAATGTAGTAAACATAATGAATTTTATTGAAGAAGATGATGAGACCTATCTTATCATGGAGTATATCGATGGTGAAACCCTGGAAGAGTTGCTGCAAAGAAAAAATAAACTTTCAATTGAAGAAGCACTAAATATTTCTAAAGGTATATTAAGTGCGCTTAAATATATGCACTCCAAGGGGCTTGCTCACAGGGATATTAAGCCGAGTAATATAATGTTTAACAAGGAGGGTGTAGTTAAGGTTACCGATTTTGGTATTACAAAAATTATTGGTGATGACAAAAACACCAAGTCAGGACTAGTTGGTTCATATACTTACATGTCACCTGAACATATTCTTGGGGAAGACGTAGGAATTGAATCTGACATTTATTCATTTGGTATAACTCTTTATAGAATGGTTACAGGGCAGGTACCATTTAAGGGCAGTACTGAATATTCAATAATGAAAGGCCATTTGGAAAACCCCAGGATACCGCCCTGGATTATTAATCCTGAATTGCCGAGAAAGTTTGGAAAAGTAATATTGAAATCTATATCAAGAAATCCTAAGGACCGCTTCCAGAATACTGACGAACTTCTTCATGATCTTGATAAGTCTCTTGAACCGCGGCTCTTTTTTGATACAACTGAACTTTTAGAATATAAAAATCTTTTAAGTAAA
>JAUXJP010000073.1 GCA_030624695.1 Candidatus Dadabacteria bacterium
CTTCTCTACCAGGATAAAAAGCACGCCATATCACATTGCCAACATCAAATGGCAAATTACAAGAAAGGTTCATATTGGTATAAACACTGGGAATTTATTCTCAACGATATTTTAAACATGGAAGAATAAAAGATATATCCCTGATTTTTAATAATAAAGTCCGAAAGAACCTCTATTAGATTGATGTTTTCAATACCGGGGTCTTTTCTTATTGGAAGGCATAATCCAAAATTCATTTTTCCCCCTACTTTACTTTAAATCTTACTTTACCGAGTGGGCCGTAATCAGCTTCGTAATAACCCACCTTGCCGATATTTATTTTTTCCATAGCTCCTGTAATCAATAATTGCCCGGGTTTTATTTCCCAGCCATTTTCCAGCTGTTTGTTAATAAGCCAGACAAGAAGCTCTTTTTGATACTCCATAGAATCTGAGATTGAAACACTGTTTATTTTTTTGTCATTTAATTTAAGGTTAATATCCATGTTCTCAGAGCCAAATTCTTTAAAATCAAATTCCTCTCCCATAATAAATCTAGATGAACATATATTTGCCGCAACTACATCTTTAAGTTTTGAATTTTTATTTTCAGCAAACCTTACATCGGGCAGTTCGATTACCGGCAGAATATAAGAAATTTTTTTATCCAGTTCATCAGCGCTTTTAATTGGAACTGTTATTCTTTCAGCAATTTTGTAACCCAGCTCAGTTTCAACCAGCATTGTGAAATAAGCATTAATGTTAATTACAGAATTATCTGCATTCACACCGGACTGGAATAAAACCCCCGAGATAGGACTATCCACAAGATAATTACTTTGGGCTTTTTTAGAGGCAAGACCAGTTTTATAACCCGCAATTTTGTCGTTTTTGAGAATGGTTTTTACAAAATATTTTTGAATGTCATATGCATCTTTGATTTCTAATCCGGGGTCTATATCGCTTACGAGAGGGACATAACCACCACTATTGTATGAATCATTTATAGCTGTCGCTATGCGTTCATGCTGTGAGGGTTCCTCATTGTATCCAGTGCAGGAAGTAATAAATAATAGAAAAAGGAGTCTTAATTTCATAATACTATTGTTTAGTACTAAATGTATTATAATACCTTTTTAAAATTCTTAATATTACAGAGAAAATGTCTAATTTTATTGATGAAGCACAAATAAAGGTTCAGTCCGGTAAAGGCGGGGATGGATGTATAAGTTTCAGAAGGGAGAAATTTGTTCCATTTGGAGGCCCAAACGGTGGTGACGGCGGTAAAGGGGGTGACATTATTTTCATCACCAACACCAATCTCAGCTCCCTTCAGGATTTCAGGTATAAAAAAGAATACAGGGCAAGGAACGGTGAAAATGGCAGGGGCAAAGACCAACACGGGAAAGGGGCTGCAGACCTTTATATACCTGTACCGGTCGGAACAATATTAAGAGATTTGGAAACAGATGAAATAATCTGCGACTTAAATATAAAGGGGCAGGAATTCAGACTGGCAAAAGGAGGTAACGGGGGTAAAGGTAACGCAAGATTTGCTACTTCGACAAACCAGGCACCCAGAATTGCCCATCCCGGGCAGGAAGGTAAAGAATTTAATCTCAAATTGGAATTAAAACTACTTGCTGATGTTGGTATCGTAGGTTTTCCAAATGCAGGTAAATCTACCCTGATATCCAAAATATCCGCAGCCAAACCCAAAATTGCCGACTACCCTTTTACCACAATTATTCCAAACCTTGGTGTTGTTACATACAGTGATGGTAAAACCTTTGTTATTGCAGATATACCCGGCATTATCGAGGGCGCACACAAAGGCGCCGGACTTGGATTAAAATTTCTTAAACATATTGAGCGGACAAAACTCCTGGTACATATGATAGATGTATCCCAGTTAAACGACCGTGACCCTGTTCAGGACTATATAAAAATGAACAATGAAATGGGCTCTTTCAGCAACGACCTCAAAGATAAACCACAAATTGTTGTATTAAGTAAGACGGATATTATTCAGGACGAAGAAAGTATAAATAAAATTGAAGCCTATTTTTCAAACAAGGGTGTAGAGGTATTCAAGATTTCAGCTATAACGGGTGACGGCCTTCCGGCCCTTAAAGATGAAATTATTAAGAATCTTGAATTACTTAAACCTGAAACTACTGAAGATTCGGAATTTCCTTTTCCGTAGGAGGCATAGGCATAGGAGAAGCATGGTGAAGCACCATCCTCCACGCTGAGTCATTGTATTCAAATATATTTGTGGTCTGTGCCAATGTTATTACAACCTGGTCGCCAATTGTATAGCTAAGTTTTTCGGTACAGTTGAGCCAAGCAGTATCACCCGCTACATCGACAAAGATATTGGATATTTCAATATTGGTTAATCCGCCGGATTCGAAAATGTTTTTCCAGCTTTCCTTTACTTTTTCCCATCCATGCAGAAGCGGCCATCCGGGATGGACACATTGTACATCATCACTCTTTACCCAGAGCTCTTCCATTAACGACAAATCAGCCGTAGTTAATGCTTCGTAAAACTTCTGATTTATATTTCGGACTTCCTGCTGCATTTCTTCCACTTTCATAAGCAACATTTTATACCTTTATACCATCTTAAGGACAAGTTTTATTTCTTCTAAAACTTCTTCATCGTGTTCAACATTAAACATGTTTTTAAAAATATCTGTGTATTTCACTCCATTGATCTTATACAATGCCCATACCGCATGTTTCCTTACTAAAGGCTCTTCATCGCCAAGTAGTTCTAAAACCTGATTCTCATAAGAATCATCACCGCTGTTGCCGATTGCAACCAATACATTCCTTAGAAGCCCCCTTCTCTTACTTCTTTTTATTGGGCTGTTTTTAAATAATTGTGAAAACTGCTGTTGGTCTAACCCGGCAAGGGTTTTAAGTTCGGGTTCAAAAAGTCCTTCCCTGGGTAAAAATGCCTTTTCCGTCCCGGTCTCGGATTCTCCGTTCCAGGGGCAGACATCCTGACAAATATCACACCCAAATATATTATTCCCTGTAGGTTCCCTGTATTCCCTTGGAATACCCGCTTTATTTTCAATAGTGAGAAAAGAAATACATTTTGAAGAATCAAGTACATATGGGCTGGTAATTGCATCTGTTGGACAGCTATCAATACACTTTGTACAGGTACCGCACCTTTCCGCTGCCTGGGTGTCATATTCAAGTTCAATAGTTGTTATCAATTCTCCAATTAATAACCATGAACCGATTTCCTGGTTTATAAGGCAGGTGTTTTTCCCTATCCACCCAATCCCGGAATACTTTGCATACATCCTTTCAAGTACAGGCCCCGTATCAACATAAACCCTGTCATCCTCACCCCCGCCACTATTTTCAGAAAGATAAACTTTTAATTCATTTAATTTTTCCTTTAATACAAAGTGATAATCATCTCCCCATGCATACCTGGCTATCCAGCCTTTCTTTGGATTTTGAACTGAAGTTGAATAAGGATAATTGGTATTATAATTGATAGCACATGAAATAACGGATCTTGCACCGGGAACCAGGTTTCTTACATCCTGCCTTTTTTCCTCGTTCTTAGACATATAATCCATAGACGCTTCATACCCTTTATTTAGCCATTTCTTGTAATGCTGGCTCTCAGGATAATCACCTACCGGCGAAATACCTACAAGGCTGAACCCAAGATTATATGCTTTTTCTTTGATACTGTTAGTAAGGTCCCTTTGCATTTATTATTAGATTCCCAATCTCCTGATAAGCATTAATGCCGCTGAAATTAGAGACGTAATCGGACTCCATTTTTAGTTCGAGGGGTGAACTGGCTGTTGCAGCAGAAAACCTGGAAAGGCCTGCTATTTCGACATCAGTTATTTCAGCTCCTACCAGAAGAATATCTTTAAATGAGTACTCTCTCTCAAATTTTTTAAGAAGCTCTTTTTTTTTATTGCCTTTAATTATTATATCTTTTACACCATGTTTCCTGGCTGTTTTTACTGAAAACTTATTATCTGACCTGTACCCAATCACTTCTACACCTAAAGAGTTCATATCATCTTTTATCTGATCAGCATTTCTGTCCCATATTAACCCGTATTCAAATGCATCGGCCTGGTCACTAAATATTTTGAGATTTATCAGAAGAAGCCTTACTGATCTTAACTTTTGTGATATATCTGATCTAAGAACTAACATAATATTTATTCTTAACTATAATGTTCCTATTAAATTTATCTTCTGACAAAAATACACGCCAAATTGTTAAATTCAATCAATGATCCCTTTAAGAGATACAACAAAGTCAGGGACTTTCCCCATTGTTAATACCGCATTTATTGCAATAAATATAACTGTTTTTATATTTGTCTGGTTTCTTATACAGTTTCTTGGTGGTATTAGTTCAGCCGGCAGGGCAGCTGATGCAGGGGGTGTTGCATTCTGGGCTCATATCGGAGGTTTTGCTCCAGGCCTAATTCTGGCACAGTACTTTGCCAGGGAAAATAACTATAGGCAAAAAAGTTTTAACAGTTATTATAAAAATTAATTCATATTTTCTAGATCCCGTACACAATAAACAGCAAATGGTTAAAGGAAAAGACAACATTGGTATAATTGCTTGTGGGGGTCCTGCTCCCGGAATAAATGCGGTTATCAGTGCTGCAACAATCGAGGCAGTTAACAGTGGAAAAAATGTTATTGGTATCCTTGATGGATTCAGGTGGATCTCACGCGGCGACATTACAAAAGTGAAACACCTGACAATTGAAAATACTTCCAGAATTCATACCCAGGGCGGATCAA
This sequence comes from Candidatus Dadabacteria bacterium, assembly GCA_030624695.1. GTDB lineage: Bacteria > Desulfobacterota_D > UBA1144 > Nemesobacterales > JAJCZQ01 > JAJCZQ01. Next base: position 4,797 of record JAUXJP010000073.1, read on the forward strand.
TAATAGGCATATCAAGAGAAAATCCATTTGCAGATAAAAAAACACTTAAAAATACAATAAGTTCTATTAATAAACTGGGAATTAAATACCTGATAACTATTGGCGGCGACGGGTCAATGTACCTTGCAAGCAGGCTGGAAAAGGAAATGAAAGGTCAAATAAACATTGCCCATCTCCCAAAAACAATAGACAACAATCTACCACTGCCGGAAAACAACTCCACTTTTGGTTATGAAACTGCAAAACATATTGGTACTGAGATTGTTAACTACCTTATGGAAGATGCAAAAACTACTAAAAGATGGTTCCTGGTTGTAACAATGGGCAGGAAAACAGGGCATCTTGCAATGGGCATTGGTAAATCAGCTGGTACCACGCTAACACTCATCCCGGAAGAGTTTAAAGAAAAAAAGATACCGGTAAGTAAAATCATTAAAATCCTTGAAGGCTCAATAATAAAAAGACTGCTTGATGGCAAAGAATACGGAGTAGCTATAATTGCAGAGGGAATAACAGAAAAAATACTGGAAAATGACATTGATAAGGTCTCTGAACTAAAAAAAGATCCACTCGGTAGAACAAGGTTTTCGGATTTCAAACTGGCTCCATATTTAAAATATGAACTCGATAAGAGTTTGAGCGAGAAAGGTATAAATATGACTATAATTGATAAAAGAATTGGTTATGAATTAAGGTCGGCCCCGCCAATCCCATTTGACCTTTGCTATACAAGGGACCTTGGTTACAGCGCTGTAAAATATCTCCTTGATGGGGGCAGCGGTGCTATGATTTCAATAACAAACGGAAGAATGAATCCACTTAAGTTTAATACCCTGCAAAACAAAAAAACAAGTGCAACAATAATTAGGTATGTGGATATCAATACTGAATCATTTGAAGTTGCACAGAAATATATGATAAAACTGACTCAAAAAGATATAAACGACCCAAAGAAATTAAAGGGACTGGCAGCATTATCTAATATGAGTGAAAGCGATTTTATTGAATACTTTAGTGAGGTAATAGAATAATGCCAGTATGTACAGAATTAAATCGCATTGATCGGGCAGTATTGGAAAATCTTCGAAATTACGGAAAAAGAATAAAAAGATACGAACTTTCTTTC
>JAUXJP010000005.1 GCA_030624695.1 Candidatus Dadabacteria bacterium
AATTAAATAACGGCCCCCCACTGTTGCCGGGATTAATAGCCGCATCGGTCTGAATAAAATCATCATAAGCACCGAGGCCAAGTGACCTGCCCTTGGCACTGACAATCCCTGCAGTAACAGTATTTCCAAGCCCGAAGGGATTTCCAATTGCAACTACCCAGTCACCTATATCAAGTGAGGAAGAATCTCCTATTCTTACCGGGGTAAGAGCAGTCTTAGGTTTAATCTTCAGCAGGGCCAGGTCTGTTTTTGGGTCAGTCCCTATAAGCTCTGCAGAATATTCGTCTTCGTTTTCAAGTATTACCTTTATCTCGTCAGCTTTTCTTACTACATGATTATTTGTTATTATATATCCGTCCTTACTGATTATAAAACCTGAGCCAAGACCTCTTCTTCTAAACACTCTTTGCTGAAGGTTTTCACCAAAGAACCTGTCAAAAAACTGTTCAAAAGGGTCATTTGTACCACCTGGATTGTTAAACCCGAAACCCCTGGTTTTTGTAACACTTGTTGTGCTTATATTTACTACAGATGGACTTAAGCTTTTGACCAGGCGTGAAAGATACTTGGGATCGTTTACCTGTGAATATGAATCAACACTGCATATTAAAAGAATAGATAAAATTGAAAAAAATATAATTATTGAACGAAACTTTAAGCTTTGCACCTTTTATACTCCTTGTATTTGTTTAGTCAATTGTACAAGTTTTATTTGGTATTCTGATTTAGTAAAACCTTTAATTTGAACCACTAAAATATTTAACATTCGATTTTTAAAATTGTTTCATATAGGGTCTTTTAACATACTGTCCCAATACTTGTAAACCAGGTCATTAGAATACACTTTTAGAAAATAGTCCCTGGCTGTGGAAAGTATGCTGCTGTTTGAATATACAAGTTTACCCATCATACGCGACTGGTTCTGGACTTTCTTAACTCTTGGTTTTCTTCTTGTTTCATACTGTTTAAGGGCATGCTCAATATACTTAGAATCTGCCCGGCAAAGCTCTTCTGCTATTACGGCAGCAGATTCCATTGCCATGGATACCCCGGCACCTGCATTAGGTAGAATTGCATGCGCTGAATCCCCTACAAGGACTACCCTGCCCTTTGACCAGCCATCAATTTGCATATCATTATATGTATCGTAGTATATTTCATTCGGGTCATTTAACTGGTCAAGCATATCCGGCACAACGCCCCCGAATTCCTTAAAACATTCTTTAATTCGGTCAATACGGCTATCTACCGGGTCAATATTTTTTTCAGCCATTTTTACACTTGTAAACACCGATAATCTGCCCTTAGTCGGCCAAACACCAATGAATTTGCCTTTTCCCCAGTATTCAACAATACCATCGGGTTTAGAAAGATTGGGGTCAATCCAGAATCCCCAGCCCGACATACCACTATAAGTTAGTGGAATATGGCCAAATATCTGCTCCCTTGTTTTTGACCTTACTCCGTCACAGCCGATTACGAGGTCGTATTGTTCTGATGAGCCGTTGCTAAAATGAACTTCGGCAGTATCAGAGCCCTGCTCTATTTTGTCAACCGTGGTGTTCATATCTATAAATTCGGGATTAACCGAAGCAAGGAGTGTATCTATAAGTTCGGGACGGTAAATGCTTATGATTGGTCCGTATTTTTCTGCTACGGGGTCAATAGTGTATGTCTTTATAACTTTGCCCTTATAGTTTGAGATATAGTAGTTTGTAAACTGGCAGCCTTCTTCAAGGAGTTTTTCATAAGCGCCAATGCCTTTAAGTACCCTGCTCCCTGATGGCCATATCACAATCACATAACCCACCTTGCCGAATGCCGGAGCCCTTTCCACAAGTCTTGGAGCAAAGCCCCTTCTCTGTAGAAGCCCGGCAAGTGTAAGCCCTGCTACCCCGCCACCGATAATAAGTACCTTCATATCGGGGCCGTACCTGATTTTTTGTCCTGAACCGTTATTAACCATAATTAAACTCTAAGCAATGAATTATATCATATTAAATAAAAATAATTACGTATGGTGTTTTGTAAATAGCAAAATGAAGGGTAACGTCCACTTTAGCTCCAAATTATTTAGAACAATATTCATAATGAATCAGCTGTATATTATTAGAATGCCAGTGTGTCTGAAAATTGGCAGGTTTTTCAACCGGCAGATCAAAAATTTTGGCTGGGACAAAAACTGGTAAAGGGTCTATATTAAAAGGATAAGGTTCGCATACTATTCTTTTTTGACCCTGAGGTTTAATTTTAACCACAACCCTGTCTTGCCAACCTTTTCGAGGAACATCAGTTAGGTCAAATTCATCGTCACCTAGCCCTACCGCATCACCTTTATTTGGAGGAATTAAATTTGAGCATAGTGAAAGTGATAGTGCATCCATTAGTTGTAAAAAACGTGCATTAGGCTTTAAGTGTTCTTCTTCGACCCAGTGTGCAGTTTCCGGATTATTTTTAATTGTACTAATAAAACCAGCCTGTATATTCTCCAGCTCTGTTATGAAATTCTTGGCACCCTCGAGTTTTTCATCTTCCAGAGTGTACTCAAGTAGCGTTGTCCTTCGGACTAGCGGATGTAAAAATGATGGGTCCGGATCTTCAAACACGTTTTGGGCATAGAGCCAGTAAGCATGGAAGCTCATTAATAAGCTTGCATAAGGGTGATTTTGGCTAAATCGAGGTAATCCCAATCTCCAACGTTTCATACCTTCCTGTAAATTAGTTAAAAATTCAGTAAGGTTCATTGGTAGTCCGTCGTTTTTATTCAATTCAGGAGTTGCTTCCCACTCCCACCATCCATTGTCATGTTCTGAAACGGCTAATACAACTTCGTCTTTAAGCCGATTGTGATCATCTGAAGTATGAAAATATCCAGGGGCATTAAATTCATCATTTCCCCAATGGGCAGCTAAATAACCGGCAATTTGACCATGATCTGGTTGGGTAACCATATATAGTTTATTATTGTGAATTGTTTTTAACATAATTATATTTTCAGCAACAATTTATTATATTCTATTTAAACTCTTTTAAAAATGCACAAACCATAAATCATTTTGAATTTTAAATCTTTTTCACTCAAATATTCACTAATTTTAATACTTCGATTAGATTAGAATAGTCGGAATTGTATACGCAAATATTACTAGGAGAGATTAAAGTGGACTTTACCCTTTAGGACTTACCTTCATTCCAATAAATAGAAAACATCAGATCTTTATATCAACATCAAAAGTGCCAATCTTTACCTTTGCAGCAAGGCCGCTGTCAAAAGATATATTCCTCATTTTCTTTTCTGATCCCTTTGGTACCAGGATTACCAACTGGGCACCAAGATCTGACATTTTTTTCCAGTGCTCAATCCTGTCTTCATTAATGTTATCTGCCATCTCTACTTCAACGATCTGGGTAACCTGTTCGTAATTAATAAACACCACATCCGGATATGTACCGTTAAATTCAAAGTTCTGTTCTTCGCCGGGATTAATATTAATTTTGGTATAAAGCCGGGAGTATTTTTCAGAGATTGTCATTATGACCCAGTCATGAAGGAAATTACGATCCGTTGAGTCTGCCATACCTTTCCCCCCACATAAGTTTTGTTTTCAGGATAGAAAAGTAGTCCCTGAATGGTGATTTGATCAATTTTACAGTCGAGTCAGATTTTTTTAATTTGATTTCGTCATTGAGCTCTACCTTAACAGTTTCCTGTCCGTCGAGAGTCAGATAAGAACTTCCCACTGTTAATACTTTTACAGTTATCTCCATTTCATTTGAAACAACAAGTGGCCTGTTTGTCAGAATATGGGGGCAGATCGGAGTAATCAGGGTCACGGGTAGTGTGGGATGTACGATTGGCCCGCCGGCAGAAAGTGAATATGCTGTAGAACCTGTCGGGGTGGAAAATATAATACCATCTGCTTTAAAGGTGGTTATAAGATTCCCTTCTGCATAAATCGCCAGGTCTATTATTCTTGAAACTTTGCCGTTATTAATTACCAGGTCATTTAATACAGTGTAACTTCCAAATTTCTTATTTTTTTTGTATACAGATGCAGAGAGCATACCCCTTTCTTCAATCTCATAATCATCTCCAATAATTTTTTCCATGATGGGGTATAACTCGTTTAAAGTAAACTCGGTTAAAAACCCCAGGCCGCCAGAATTAATACCAAGGATCGGAATATTATACTCATTGACCTGTTTTGAAACACTGAGGAATGTACCGTCACCGCCAAAAACTATTACGAGCTCCACATGTTTCGGTATATCAGCCTGTTTTACGGTATTATCGAGTTTGAGACTTTTACCCAGTTCACTATCAACAAGGTATTCGACCCCTTTTTCCTCAAGCCACTTAACAAGATCTCTAACAATATTATAAACTTCTGTATTATTTCTTTTCCCTATTATTCCTACTTTCAATTTTGACTCCAAATATGATTATTAAACTTGATTCTCCGAAGAATTAAACAGCAGATAACTTTTTATAAGTTTTTCCAGTTCCCCGTCAAGTACAGCATCTACATTGCTGTCTTCAAAATTTGTACGGTGGTCTTTTACCATTCTGTAAGGGTGAAGTACATATGACCTTATCTGGCTACCCCAGCCAATCTCCATTTTCGTAGCATTTTTTTCATCCAGCAGATCTTTTTGCTTTTCACGTTCCAGCTCATAAAGCTTTGCTTTTAATATCTTCATTGCATTTGCCCTGTTCTGATGCTGGGACCTTTCATTCTGACAACTGGCAACAATACCGGTTGGCATATGTGTTATCCTGATTGCAGAATCGGTCTTATTTACATGCTGCCCACCCTTGCCGCTTGCACGGAAAGTATCCACTCGAAGGTCTTTATCATCAATATTTATTTCGATTGAATCATCTACTTCTGGTGTAACATATACAGAGGCAAAGGATGTATGCCTTCTTTTGTTGGAATCAAATGGGGAAATTCTAACAAGCCTGTGAACACCGCTTTCTCCTTTCATATAACCATAGGCGTATTCACCATCAACAATTATTGTAGCACTTTTTATTCCAGCTTCATCTCCGTCCTGCAGATCCAGTATTTGAGTCTTGAAGCCATTACCCTCGGCATATCTCAGATACATTCTAAAAAGCATGTCTGCCCAGTCCTGTGCTTCTGTGCCGCCGGCACCCGAATTTATGGATATTATCGCATTGCGGATGTCATCTATATCGCCTAGTACTTTTTTAAATTCGAATTTTTCTACGGATTCCAGAATTTCATGATATTTCTGATTAGCCTCGGCCCTCAACTCTTCATCGCTTTCTTCTTTGGATAGTTCAAGAAGGATCTCTACATCATCAAGGTCATTATTGAGCTGTTGCCAGCTTTGAACAGAATCATTAAGGGACGCCTGTTCTTTTAGTATGGACTGGGCTTTGTTACGGTCGTCCCAGAAATCAGTTTCACCGGACATAGACTCTATTTCATTTATTCTGAATTTTTTACCAGGAAGGTCAAAGAGAGTCTCCAATGGATTTTATTCTGATTTTAAGCTCTTTTATATCGTATCTTGCTTCTTCGTTCATTAAATTCTTCCTCAAGAAATAAAATATATAATATCCGCAGTTGGAATAGCAATCAAAGTTTGATTTCCACCCGATGTAAGGTAGATTAGTCGCTTCTTCAATTTTAACAACTCTGATTAGGGAGAAAATTATCGTGAAAAAATATGTATTTACACCGGGCCCGGTCCCAGTGCCAAGTGAAGTATTAATAGAAATGGCTAAACCAATAATTCATCACAGGACCTCTGAATTTGAAAGTATTTTCGAACATGTCAGGGATGGATTAAAATATATTTACCAGACAAAAGAAGAAGTGTTTGTGCTTGCTTCATCCGGCACAGGTGCAATGGAAGCTGCTATAGTTAATACATTGTCAAAAGGCGATAAAGTCCTGGTAATTAACGGCGGTAAATTTGGAGAAAGGTGGGGAAAAATCGCCAAGGCTTATGGCCTGGAAGTCGACGAGATAGTTGTTGAATGGGGAACAGCCGTAGACCCTGCTTCGGTAAAAGAGGCCCTCGATAATGATCCGACAATAAAAGCCGTATTAGTCCAGGCAAGTGAAACATCTACCGGTATAAAACACCCAACTGACGAACTTGCTAAAATTACAAACCAAAGAGACGACGTTATTTTGATTGTAGATGGCATCACCGGCGTTGGAGTATTTCCGCTTAACTTTGATGAACTTGGAATAGATGTGTTGGTCGGTGGTTCTCAAAAAGCTTTTATGCTTCCACCCGGGCTTGCTTTTATAGCACTAAGTAAAAAAGCCTGGAAATTCAGTGAGACTTCAGACCTTCCTAATTTTTATTTTGATCTTAAGGCAGCATTAAAAAGCGCAGAAAAGAATACAACTCCCTGGACACCTGCTGTAACGCTTATTATAGGACTTAATGAAGTTCTAAAAAGATTCAGATCCGAAGGGCTTGATAGTTTACATAATAGACATTCAAATCTTTCACATGCCTCAAGAGAGGCACTAAAAGCCATGAATTTAAGTCTCTTTGCCAAAGAATCACACAGCACTGCACTTACTGTTGGTATTGCACCGGAAAGAATAGGAGCTGGGCCAATAGTAAAAGGACTAAAAGAAAACTTTGGAATGACAATTGCCGGCGGGCAGGACCAGGCCAAGGGTAAGATATTCAGATTCTCACATATCGGTGATATTGAAGCAGCTGATACAATAGCAATTATTTCAGCAATTGAATCAACATTAAAATCTCTTGGACACGACTTTAAATTTGGGGCAGGAGTTACAAAAGCAACCGAATTACTCGGCAAATAAAGATTTAGTTAAAATGTTTTGAGGTAATGGGGTCGCTATCTATTTCAGAAATAAGATAATCGATCCCGTATTGATTGCCTTCAAAAAAGTAAAGCCTTACACCCTGCGGTGTGTGAATGAAGTTCCCCGATATTTTCGATGACTCAGGAAGCTCCACTTCGTATACCGAAATGCCAACTGATGATGCACCAAGGTTTACCTGTTTTCTTTCATCCCTCAGCTTTTTTATACTGTTGGCAATTTTCCATACCTTGGGAAAGACCTGGCCTTTTACAATTAATTTCATAATTTATACAATCTCCAGCCGTGTTAACATTCCTATGTAGTTTAGCAGGTTGTCAATTTTTTCAATACGTTCATGGACAAATGATTCTGAAAGCATCTCACCACAGGAATTACAATTACTGTTTTCCTTTGATTTTACATTGCATTTACTACAAATGAAAACCTTTTCACTATACCAGAACAACAGGGAGTAAATCGTTTCATTTAGGCCGCTTTTACTAAGAATATCTCCCCATTCTTCTAATGCTTCTGTAATTTTTTCTTTATGTTCGGGTGGAATTTCGCCGAAGTTTCCTGAATAGACATTATCATTATCTGCATAGATATTGAAGATTTTACTCATTAAAGAATTAGTTGTATTGACCAATTGCAGTTGAAACTACATTTCTGATCTGGTCAAATGTAAAGGGTTTTTGTAAAAAAGAAGTTGCACCTTCTACCACGGCTGATTCAGCAACAGAGGAATTTACACTACCTGTAATCAGTATAAGAGAAGTATGCGGATTATGTCCCCTTATACGTTTTATTACCTCAAGCCCCGAGCATCCGGGAAGCATGTAGTCAACAAATGCAATATCAAAATGGTGTTCCTTAAATTTTTCAATTGCCTCTTCACCATTATTTAATACAGTAACATTATGGCCCTGGTCTTTAAGAGAATCCCTGATTAGATCTCCGATATAAAGCTCATCATCAACTACAAGAATGTTTGCTTTTCGGGCTGATTCAATCTGTTCTTTTTTATCCATATCCATGATCTGGGGGACATTGCCATTTGCAAATGGCTGGTCAAAAGGAATCCAGATTGTAAAGGTGGTCCCTTTACCTATTTCACTGTCTACATCAATACTGCCGCCGTGCCTTTCTATAATTGCGTAAGTAATCGGCAGGCCAAGCCCTGTCCCGGGCTCTTTACTGTTTCTGTCTTTTGTTGTAAAAAATGGCTCAAATATTTTAGGTATATTCTCACGTGGTATACCAATGCCAGTGTCTGAAATATCCATTTTTACAAATCCATCAACTGCTTCTGTTGTAACACCTATAACTTTGTCTTCATATGATAGTTCTAAATTTTCGTCAATTGCGTGTTTAGCGTTAATCACCATATTGAGAACTACCTGCTGTATCTCATTTTGATTTACTTTTACAGGGGGTGTCTTGCCAAAATGTTTGATAATTTTAACACCTTCTTTGCTGAGAGTATTATTAACAAGTGATAGTGAATCATCTATTAATTCATCAATATTGCTAAGTATATATTTTTCATCTTTTTGTCTTGAGAATGCAAGCAATTTCCTCACAACCTCTATCGCCCTGTTTGATGCTTTTTCCACAACATTAAGATCTTCACGGATTTTCTCAACATCATTTCTCGACATGGCGAGACTCGTGTACCCGACTATACCGGATAATACATTGTTAAATTCATGTGCTACACCTGCTGCCAACTGGCCAACTGCAGACATCTTTGCTGATTGAAGCAGCTGGATTTCAAGTTTTTTCTTTTCTGTTATATCATCTGTAATTACTATCACACCAAATGATTCCTTTGTATCAAAATCAACAAGTTGAGACAAACTTATTTCCAGGTGTTTTTCTCCATACTTAACTTCATGTTTTGTTATATATGAAGAGTTTTTTAAAATTTTAGGAATTATAGTTTCAAAATTGATACCGCCAATCAGTTCGTCGAGTTTTTTACCTACACAGTCCTTTTCATATATTTCTATAGTTTTTGGATTTACGGTTTTTATAATTAATTCATTATCAGTAGTAACAATGCTTTCATTTGCACTATGCAAAATATTTAGTAGTTCCCTTGTTCTTTCACTAACTTTGATTTCAAGGTTGGAGTTTACTTCCTGAAGTTCCTTAACAAGTTTTTTGTTTGAAGAAAGCAGATTGAATCTTTCTATGGACTGAGAAACAATTCTTTTTAATTTATTAAAATCAAGCGGTTTTGTAAGGTAATCAAATGCTCCCTGCTTTACAGCTTCAACAGCAGTCTCAAGTGTAGCAAATCCCGTCATTAATATAACGGGAATATCAGAATTGATTTCTCTAACATGCGTAAGAAGGTCGATACCGCTTTTTTCCGGCATACGGATATCAGTTATCACAACATCAAACTTCTCTCCGTCCAGCAACTGGGATGCATTAAAATAGTTGATTGCAGTCTTAACTTCATAACCTTCCTTGCCCAGGATATCACTAATTATTCTGAGGATTAAAAGCTCATCATCAACTATTAAGATTTTCTTTTTGTTCATTAATCACTTCTCCACTAAACCGGTTGACCACGGGTAATTCAACCATAAAGCTTGTACCAATTCCTACCTCGCTCGTTACAAGCATACTTCCACTATGGGCTTCTACAATTTTATAACTAACTGAAAGCCCAAGTCCAGTGCCATCAGGCTTGTTTGTATAAAACGGATCGAATATGCTGGAGAGATCCTTTTCCTTAATACCACACCCGTTGTCCATTACTTTTAAATAAAGATGATCCAGATAATTAATGCCAGGTTTAGTATAAATCCCTGTCTCGACCACTATTTCTCCATCACCCTTCATATCGGGTATAGAATTTATAGCCTGTACAGAGTTCATTAATAAATTTATTACAACCTGCCATAATTGATTAGAATCTCCTTTAAGTGTTGGCAAATTCTCCTCTAAATTCTTTTTTATTTTAATATTACTGTCAGTTAACTGTTTCCTGGATAATATTAATACATTTTCTACAACGTTGTTAACGTTTATGTTTTCAATATTAGTTTCCTGAAACTTAGAAAAATCCAGCAGGGAATCAATTAACCTGTTTGTACGAACAACTTCATTTTGAATATATTCGAGATATTCCTGTGCAACAACGTTCTCACTGCCGTTGGTAATCAACGAAGAGAGATAATATCGTGCTCCTTCAATAATATTGAGAGGGTTCCTGATTTCATGGGCAATTCCTGAAGCAAGGTGACCTATTGCAGACATTTTTTCCGATTGAATCAGCTGGGCCTGTACATTTTTTAGCTGTTTGTTTTTTTCTTCAACCTCATTGGCGTAGCCCTGAATAAGTTCAAAGGAGAACGAGTTTTCAAGAGATATAGCAACCTGGTTACTTATTGTCCTGATAAAATTAATATCCTCGGTTGTAAACATCTGCCCTGACTTTTTATTTGAAAGCAGCAGTATTCCTAACAAATCAGATTTAAAAAATAATGGTACTATTAAAGAAGATTTAAAATCAGCATAAGTTTTTAATAAATCTATTCTTTTTTGGGCATATTGATTTTCAGAAATTACATCTTCCACAAAAATTTCCTTCATATTTTTGTATAAGAATTCGACCAATGGATTAGAGCCATCAAATATTTTGAATTTAACCTGTTCATTATTAAAATTCTCTCTAGGTATTGAAGAAGTTAACTCGAAAGATCCCGTATCCTTGTCAATTACGAATAAATACCCTTTCTCTACAAACAGGGTTTTATTGACTATGTACATCAATTCATTTGAAATTTCACTTATGCTCAATAACGATGATAATTTGTCACTAAATTCTGTAATTGTCGTGGCATAATCATATTTTTTTCTGAAAAATAATGTATCAACAAACCGCTGGATCAAGTTTTGAAGGGGATTAATTATCAAAATAACCCCAATACTTAAAAGCAATAGATACACAGGGTTCTTCCATAAATTTTCAGTTGAAACCTTCAGGTTTAATAAAAACAGGGGTAAAATAAATAAAGACGCTACAACACCGCTGGAAAGACCATATACCAAGGCTTTTTGAACTAATTCCTGAATATCAAATAGTTTGTGTTTTACAATAGCATAAGCGATTGATATTGGAAAGATTAAAACAAAACCTACCAGAGAATTCAGATTAGAGATTTTGAAAAATACCATTAACATTGCAACTAACGCAGGTACGCAAAAACCAAAAAATGAGCCGATAAGTACAATCTTCGATCTTTGTTTATCTATTGGTTTTATTGAATAGAGATAACTAAAAAGGGTGTTTATTGTAATAATAAAACCGCCAATAAAAATATAGACCCATATAGACTTCTCAACTCTTGTCCACAACACAGGGTTGCTAAACTTAGTAAACATCAATATCGCTAAAATTAAAGAAACTGCATAAGGAACTAAAATTAAATAAGGTTTATCCTTTATAATTTTTTTTCTATTTGGAAATACAAATGACAGATGTGTCCCCAATGTAGGCCAAAAGATTAAGCCTAAAAAGGGGATGTTATATAATGTATGAGTAGAATGGGTCTCAAAAATTGAGACAAACCAGAAACCACCAAAGAAACACATTAATAGAAATACTTTACCGGCTATTAGTTTAGGGTTATTAAAGTATACAAAAAACCCCAATATAATAAGAACTATCCCTACAAAGGCTACTTGAAAGTAAATAATTAGAAAATCATTTAAATTAAACTCCATAGTAGGCACAGTCAGTGTAACTAATTCATTATTCCTCAAGACCTTATAACTAACATCAGTACCAAGAGGTAACTCTCTGATTAAACTGTATAATTCTTGTGCAGATTGAACGGGATGGTCCTGAACTGTTTTAATAATATCATATGATTCTATACCACTGCCAACACCGGTCCACCCGCCCCTTGTTACCTCACTTACTACCAAATTATTGTATGAGATAAAACCCGGGAACGGCTTATCTAAAAAGCCCTTTGCAACATAAAAGGAATAAATACTTATGCAAACGGCTACAATCAATAAAAAATATGCTAATAATTTAAAAGTGCTGTCTTTATTTGACTCAAAAAACATATTTATCTTAGCCCAGAATACTTAAATTAAATTTTTAACTTTGAAGTGTAATATTATAACATCATAATATTATTATGCTTTTAGGAACTTAAAATCCATATCTGCATAAATATCTTTATTTTTACAGTTTTTCTGCTGTGTTTAATATCCCAAGACTGGCAAAAACTTTTGTAGGGGGTGAAATATTATTAAACCCTGCCAGGATGAGCAGCTTCTGCTGATCATTAGTCTCAAAGAAATTAAAGCCCTGATTAGAGTTTTTTTGTATATAGCTACCGTAGTAAAACATTTTAACAGTGGGAATAATCAGGCTAATAATACTGATTATTGTTTTTAATTGCCCATATTTAATAGAAAATTTTCTGATATGATTAAAGTAGATTTTGTAGGGCTTAAAATCCCCTGTTAGATTTGTTATAACAACTTTTCCACCCGGCTTTAAGACCCTGTAGAATTCTTTAAAAACAGAAGTCAGGTTCTCACTTGGGAGCAAATACAAAGTGTTGCATGAAACAACTTTATCAAATGAACAATCTTTAAAAGGCAGATTTATGTTTAAATCATTCTGCAGAAGTTTTATTCCAGGGCTCTTGGATCTTCCGATTCTCAAACCCTCCAGGGAATAATCTGTTCCAATTACATCAGCACCCAGTTTTTCAAGACGGACAGATAAATTAGATGTTCCGCAGCCGGCATCAAGAACACGGTCTCCTTTTTTTATTTCAAGCTTAGTGCAAAGAACCTCAATTAATTCATTGTATGGAATAACTTTGTTTAATACATCATAGGTTTTAAAATATTTTGCCCAGAAAGATTTTGACAGGACCATACATAAAATATAAAGGGTTTTCAAATATATAAAACGGTTTATAATTTTATTAGAGATAACTTCTAAGTTAGATGGGGGAAAATTTAATGTTTAATAATGTTAGTATAATTTTATACATTTTTTTAATTATATTGTGTATTTCATGTGCACCAAAATCAACTGATCTTTCAAAGGCTCTGGTAACAGCAAACAGTATATATGATGACCTTTACCCCCAGGTTGAGGCTGCTTTAGTATCAAGTCGCTCAAATAAAAAAAGAATGCAGTCTTTACTTCTAATACAATCAAAGCTTAATGATTACACAATAGCATATAATGAACTGCAAAAGTCTCTGGCAGTGTGGAATGAAAATAATTCCCCTCCGGAAAATACCAGAAAATATTATGAAGAAATGAAGGAATCACTTTCAGAAGCTGTTACTATTGCATATACGGTCGATATATATATTGCTCAATGTTCTGGAAATACAACTTTGAGAGGAAGAGCCAGCAACTGCAATTAAGAATTAATATTTTTAATACTTATCCAGGGCGTCATGTATAACGCTGACAACTTCATCAAGGTCTGATTTTTTATGCATTGCTGTGACCCTCATCCTTATACGGGTTTTATCATTGGGAACAGCGGGATAGGGTATAGTATCAACGTAAACCCCCTGCTCATGAATGTACTTGCTTACTTTTTTTAGCCTTAATTCCTCACCGACTGTAACCGAAAAAATTGGAGTCTCACTGTGATTAAATTCTACCCCTGAAATTGTAAGTTTCTCTTTGAAATAATTTGTATTTTTCCAAAGTTGTTTGATCAACTTGGGTTCGGTTTCTATAATTCCCAAAGCAGCCAACGCAGATGCAGCAATTGGAGGAGGAAGGTTAACAGCATAGAAATATGGTTTGGAGAAATATCTGAGATAATGTATAACCTCTTTGGATGAAGCAACAAAACCCCCCAGACAACCTAATGATTTACTTAAAGAACCCATAACAATATCCACTTGGTCATCAAGGCCGAAATGGTTTACTGTTCCTTGTCCATTTTTGCCCATAACACCAATCCCATGTGCATCATCAACCATAATTCTCGCCCCAAATTCCTTAGCAATTCCCAGTATATCGGGCAAAGGGACTAAATCACCATCCATACTGTAAACACCTTCAACAACTATCAATTTACCCTTAAATTTATCCTGATATTTGCTTAATAACATACTCAGATTACGGATATCGGAGTGCTTAAAAATCCTAAAAGAACCACCGCTTAACTTACATCCGTCGAGAACACTTGCGTGGATTGCAGAATCAAAAATTGTTAAATCATCTTTATCCACGAGGGCTGATATACATCCCATATTTGCCATGTACCCGGTGGGGAAAATAATAACTTCTTCAAAATTAAGAAATTTAGCTAACTTTTCTTCCAACTCATAGTGCAGGTCGGAAGTTCCGGCTAGAAGCGGTGCAGAGGATGAGCCCATACCGTATTTTTCAGTAGCTATTTTTGTAGCATCTTTAACCTTGGGATGATTAATTAGGCCTAGGTAATCACTGCTGCCCATCATAATTATTTCCTTTACCTTATTAGTCTTCTGATCCAGGACATTAACCCTGTTTTTTACTGATGACAGAAGCATTGTCCTGTAACGATTGTACCCCTTCGCTTCCATGTCTTTAAGATAACTAAAGGCAGATTCAGTTTTGAAAAAGAGGTCATCACTTGGAATATTAAAGAAATCCCCTAAATTATATTCATCTGAATTAACCCAATTTTTATTTATTAATTCTAGTAGTCTGGACTTATAAACCTCATAAATGTGTATAAATTCAATTCCCATACCCTTTCCCTGATGAGAATCATTTGCAAAACTTATGTTATTTCTTTTTACTTCACCCAAGGCTTTTATAATTGAGTTATTCTTTGATGAATTTAGTTCAAGCAAAATCTTGGCTCCAACGGGTAATTCTCTTTCTGATAGTACAAAAACTCCGAAGAGGCTTATATCCATTGATTTACCAAGATATCCTCCCACAGTTCTTGAATAAACTTCTATGCCTTCCAGTTTTTTTCTTTCGCTTTTTCTTCTATTGACTAAATTCAAGCTATAATTACCTCAAATGCATCTTGGTGGAGAATTTCAGTTCAGATGATCCTAATTAATCAGGATAAATACTAATTTTAATTTATAAAGCAAT
Source organism: Candidatus Dadabacteria bacterium (assembly GCA_030624695.1). Classification (GTDB taxonomy): domain Bacteria; phylum Desulfobacterota_D; class UBA1144; order Nemesobacterales; family JAJCZQ01; genus JAJCZQ01. The sequence continues at coordinate 14,944 of JAUXJP010000005.1, forward strand.
ATCTAATTATTTACACTTTTGGAAATTAAAAAATGGTCAACAAGAACAAGGTTAACCATGGCCTCAGCTATAGGAACTGCTCTGGGGCAAAGACACGGATCATGCCTGCCTTTTACAACAAGTTCCTTTCTGTTTCCCTTCTTATCAACGGTAATCTGTTTTTTTGAGATGGAAGATGTTGGTTTTATTGCAATCCTTACAATTAAGTCTTCACCATTGGAAATGCCGCCCAGCATACCACCGGCATTATTAGACTTAAATCCAAGGGTGCCGTCTTTCTTTTTATACATTAAATCATTTGCTTCTGACCCTCTTTTTTCCGCAACTGAAAATCCGAGGCCAGCTTCAAAACCCCTTATTCCTCCAAGCCCCATAAGTGCTGATGCCAGCTCTGCATCAAGTTTGTTAAAGACAGGATCACCAAGCCCTTTTGGCATACCGGTTGTTACTATTTCAACAATACCCCCGATTGAGTCACCCGCTTTTCTGACTTTATCAATTAGGTCATACATCTGTTTTGCCTTTAATTTGTCCGGACACCGGATAGCGTTCTTTTCTATCTGCTTAAAATCAAGTTTTTCTGCAACTATATTTCCAATCTGCTTAACATAACCTGTAGTAAAAATCCCTTTTTTATTCAGAATTTTTTTAGCAATTGCTGCGGCTGCGACTCTTCCGATTGTTTCCCTGTTTGAAGACCTGCCGCCTCCCCTGTAATCACGAATTCCATATTTCTGGTCATAGGTAAAATCAGCATGTCCTGGCCTGTATGTATCTTTTATGTCTTCGTATGACTTTGATATGGCATCTATATTCCATACAACCATGGAGATAGGGGTGCCCGTAGTTTTACCTTGAAAGATGCCTGAGAGTATCTCAACTTTGTCGGGTTCCTTTCTCTGAGTTGTTATTTTGCTTTGGCCCGGTCTTCTGCGGTCGAGTTCAAATTGAATATCATTCTCTGAGATTTTAAGCCCGGCAGGACAGCCATCCAGGACAACCCCTACGGCTTTACCATGGGACTCGCCCCATGTAGAAATCTTAAATAATCTTCCGAAACTGTTTCCAGGCATGAAAAATATTAAATGAAAAAATAAATTTTACCAGAATGTTAACTTAATAAACCGTTTTCTTTAAACCAGGTGATTGTTTTTTCGAGTGTATTCTCTACTGGTGTTGGGGTAAAACC
>JAUXJP010000009.1 GCA_030624695.1 Candidatus Dadabacteria bacterium
GGGTATTTTTCAAGCCTGAAAATACTTGGACAGGTAGGTGCACTTTATTTAGTCTGTGAAAATGAAAACGGACTTATATTGATAGACCAGCATGCTGCACACGAAAGGGTTAATTATGAAAAATTCAAAAAGGTGTATCTTGAATCAGGAAAAGTTCAAAAACAGGACTTGTTAATTCCTGAAATTGTAGAAGTTTCACCGAGAGAGATTAAACTTTTTGAAAAATTCATGGCCGAACTTGATGAGCTTGGTTATGGATGTGAACTTTTTGGTGATTCAGCCATACGTATTATCTCAATACCAGCAATACTTGAGTCCCAAAGACCATCTGAAGTAATAGTAGACCTTCTTGCTGAACTCGATGAGTTTAACGAAAGCAGATCACTTGCAGACAAATTTGATCTGATATTTGCCACAATGGCATGTCATGGTTCCATAAGGGCAAATCAAAATTTAAGTAAAGAAATGATATTTGCACTACTACAGAGCCTGGATGCAGCCGAGTTTCCGCATTCCTGCCCACATGGAAGGCCCGTAGCAAGGGTTGTTACATTCCCTGAACTTGAAAAAATGTTTTGGAGGACATAAATTTGAAAGAAAAGATTATATCCATACTTCGAGAAAGTGCAGATCTTAAACTTAAATTTGCACAGGATTCACTCGACAGTGTGATTAATGCCACAAATCTAATAAATAAATGTTTTAAATCAGGGGGGAAACTTTTAATTTTTGGCAACGGTGGAAGTGCCTCGGATGCACAGCATATAGCCTCGGAATTTATAAACAGGTTTATGTTGGAAAGAAAAGCACTTCCTGCTATATCCCTGGCAACTGATTCATCGGTTATAACCTCTATTGCAAACGATTTTGGTTATGAGAACATATTCTCAAGGCAGATTGATGCACTCGGGAAGAAGAATGATGTTGCAATTGGCCTTACAACAAGCGGGAATTCGGTAAATGTGTTAAATGGCCTGAAGGCTGCAAAATCCCTTGAAATGACAAGTATAGTATTTACTGGAAATAACTTTAATAAATTAAAAAAACTGTCAAAATGTATAATTTCAGTTCCCTCTGAGTCTACAGCCAGGGTCCAGGAAGTACATATCACTGTAGCACACATTATTTGTGAACTGGCAGAACTGCAAGTGGGAAATAAATAGAAATGAAAATCAAATGTCCGCACTGTGGTAATATTACAAAGTGGGAGGATAATATGTACAAACCCTTCTGCAGTGAAAGGTGTAAACTTGTGGACCTTGGTACCTGGGCGAATGAAAAATTTAAAATTGAAGACAATTTAAACAGTTCGGGTATTAAGATCGGACTGGTAGGTGAAGATGATGAATAAGTTTGGAGGAAAAAGTAAATGGGTGTAGATACAAGCAGGTTTTATAAAGGTTTGAAAATTGAATATGAAGGAAACATTTGGGAAATAGTGGAATTTTCAAGTTCCAAGATGGGAAGGATGGGAGCTATTGTAACAACCAAATTAAAGAACATCGTAAATGGTGCTGTTCAGGAAAAAAAATTCAGGTCCGGAGAATCCTTTGATGTTCCGGATATTGAAAGAAAAAATATGCAGTTTCTTTATAAAGACGATATGGGTTTTCATTTTATGGATACCGAAAATTATGAGCAGATTAGTTTCAACGAAGAGCAGGTCGGTGACACTCAGAAATTCATGAAGGAACAACAGGAAGTCGAGGTGCAGATATACCGGGATAAACCCATCGGGATTGAGCTTCCTACCAGCGTGGAATTTGAAATTACTTATACTGAACCCGGTGTGAAGGGTGATACTGTTTCAAGCACAACTAAACCTGCTACAATTGAGACAGGGGCAACAATAAATGTTCCGCTTTTTGTAAATATGGGCGACAGGATCAAGGTTGATACGAGGAACGGCAACTATATTGAAAGAGTTAAAAAATAGCTCATAAGATTGTAACTATTTTTTATTAAACGGATCATTAATCTCCGGATGCCACAGTTTGAAATGCTCTTTGTGCATTTCATGATATGAATCTTCCCTGTAATGTTTGTCATAAAAATCCAGGTCAAGATGGTGGGCCTGGAATACAAGCCTTGTGAACATTGGATCAAGGAAAGCCGGGAACCTACCATAGTTCTCAAAAATATAAGTACAAAAGTCTTTAACAATCTGGATCCTGACTTCCGATGGATGGTATTCATCTGCAAGTACATCTTTGGGTTCTTTATAAGGGGAGGGGTTTTCTTCTTTCCAAAACTCTCCTCTCATCTGTAAAAATTTATCTACTGCTTCATCCATATTTTTCACATACGGCGGGCAAAGGGATTCAAATACTCCGTCTCTTCCTACAGGGTAAGGGGCTTTGGTTGACCTGACAGAATTCTCAGGCTGATTGAACCTGAAACCCAGACCTTTGTATTTTGGGTCCACTCCAAGAGCATAGTGCGGTAGAAGTCCAGTAAACGTCCAGCCTCCAAGCCCAAGTGCCTGTAATGCGAGGTTCATATTCTGGCTTATAAATGCCTGCTCAACATTCAGTGTGGTTAATACCCTTAGTTCAAGGTCAAAAAGAGACATCTCCACGTCTTTTCTTATATAACCCTTTTCGATCCATTTATCGAGCCCGCATGATCTGCCGCCATTTAGTTCATCTACAATGTTAAAGCCGTATTTAGAACCAAAATAGATAAACATAAGTACCATGTATTCAACCGTGGTATTGGTAACAGGAATAAAAAATGTTGTACCTGGCTTATTACAGTTCCAGGCATTAAAATCAAAAAGGCCTGGTTCTCCCTTAGGTAAATCCGCCCTGTTATTTTCAAGCTTGATTTTGCTGGTATTAAAGAGGCTGAGGACTTTTTCCATCTGCTGTTCCCGGCTGAGGTTTGTAAAGATCGATGTGTCTTCGGGCATAAGATCAAACAGTTTTACCATATACATACCATCATCATTTGTATAAAAGAGTTCGGTTGAATGTGAATTACAGGAGCATGGCCAGCTTCTTCCTGTCCACTGAAATAGCCAGGAAATGCCTGTTCTTGGCAGATCACCAAGTGAGAGGCCGGTAGTCCCGGTCCCGGACCATATAAGGAAAGCTTCTTCTAATTCTGAAAGTGGGTGAGGGTCATGGCTGGACTTATATTTTAGAGTGCCTTCGGGTATTTCCATACCAAGCCCGAATCTTCTTGATCGTCTTGAAAAGATGGAGTCGAGCAGTCCAAAGTTTATGGCTTTATCAAATCCTTCCGGAATTTTCATATAATTCTCCTGTAACGTTTTTAGAAGAGGTTTTTAATTTAGTAATATGTTTTGCCGGATAATACAAATAATTCAGAAAATAATTTGATCAGGACAATTTTTTAGAACAATCTGAACAAATCCCGTTAAACAATACAGAATAACCGACTACTTCATAGTCCTGGATTTTATTGTATATTTTAGTATGGTTTACGGAATTGTCGTAGATATCTTCGATCTTCTTACATTCAACACATACTATATGATGGTGAGGAGCAAGATTAGCGTCATACCTGGCAGCATTGTAAAGCTGGTTTACTACCGAAATAAGCCCATGTTTCTCAAACGTTTCAAGTGTCCTGTAAACAGTGGTAAGAGATATGTTTGGGAAATAATCCTTAATGTTTTTGTATATCATCTCCGTACTTGGATGCTGGTCTGTTTTGGCAAGTTCCTTGTATATAGCTGTCCTTTGCGGAGTAACTTTTAACCCGAGATCTTTACTCTTTATCACAAATTCGGAGACCATGTTTTCAATTTGCTGATTATTTATTTCCATAATATTCTTATTGTAAGAGTTTTATCTATCAAAATTTACCTAAAAAAATTACATAATCAAAGCATGAAAATTAAAGGTGTAAACAGTTATTATTAACAAGATTGATATTATGAATGAAAAAAACATTATTGCTGTCGTTAAATTTGATGATAAACAAACTTCACTCGATTTTTCAAATGCCTGCATGCAGGGTGGGATAAATCTCCTTGAAGTAATTACAACCAGGAAAAACTCATTTGAAATCATAAGTGAACTATCACATATGGAAGACGTAATTGTCGGTGCCGGAACCGTACTCAATGTGGTGTCTGCCGAGCAGGCTTATAACGCCGGGGCAAAATTTATTGTTTCGCCGCATACCGATAAAAATATTATAAATTTTACTAAATCAAAGGGACTAATCTCTATTGCAGGTGCCTATACATCATCTGAAATTGTGAATGCATATAATCTGGGTGCAGATTATGTGAAAATATTTCCTGCTTCATCAGGAGGGCCGGATTATGTGAAAGCAATCAAAGAGGCACTTCCATTTGTGAAAATCCTTGTTACAGGCGGAATTAATTTGCAAAATTCCCTGGATTTTATATCAGCAGGGGCTTCACTGCTTGGCATTTCAACTGCTTTAACAGGGAAAAGGGTTACATTTGATAAGGATGTGGTTTTAAAAAATTCTGAAAACTTCTTAAGTTCTATTAATTAAATAAAGTAGATTAATGTCATTTACTAAACTACACCTGACCGATATTAATGAATTCCTTATTACGAAAATTTTAAAATATAAAGCTCCTGTTGAGGCAGATATCAAAGAATTTACTACTGATGGTTTTATAAAAATAGATGTAATTAAATCTGACAAACTTTTTGATAATCAGATTTTAGATTTTGATCTTCAAGCATGTGAATGTTCGGGATTAAATGAATACGATGATATCTCGGAATATATTGGAAAAACCCTCCATACAAGCTCAGCATATGAATTTGTAGAATTTCTTACAGCTTGCAGCAGCAATTCAAAATTACTGGTAAATGTTGAGAATGATTCCTGGGTTATAAGGCTACTTAATTATTCCTAGCAGCATAGTTGTATTTAAGGTAGTCAACTATCTCGTCAATTGCCCGGACATCGGCAAATACCATCCCACCGCCAAGTAATCCCCACCTTGCTTTTCCTTCAAAAGATGATTCTGCAATTACAAGGCTCTCGGCTTTATCAATAAATCTTACGGTAATGACGATGGTTCCCGTTTTTATAACCTGTTTATACCATTCAGGAGGCTGAATTTCAGTAATTGTGGCGTCAACTATCAAAACGCCGTTGGAAAAATCCAGCTGCGACCTGCTAACACCGTCGTATATGTTTTTTGATTTAAGTTTTTTTGCAAGCGAATTTGGCATTCTCCACAACGTATCTGCAGGGGTATTGGGTATATCAGATTTGAAATCCGGCACTTCCACTATTGCAAAAGATGAAAAACTTTGAGTAGGGGCCTGAGTCTGAAATGTTCTCCTTGAGCCGCATGATACTACAATTAACGAAATGACTAGAATAAGGGCAATTTTTCTGGGCACTTTACTATTCCCTCCTCCGGGATATTTATCTAGAAAGTATCTAATAAAATTAATGTGTTGTAAAGAATTATAAATATGGAGTAATTTTAAAAGTATTCGATAACATCGTAATACGTGTTTCTTTGTGCCGGTTTAAATCCTGCACTTTTTATCATATGTACGAGTTCATCAATTGTAGAGCGTCTTTTATTTTCTGCGCATGCAAGCACGTTTTCGTCAAACAGTGTGCCACCGAGATCACTTGCACCGTAATGCATGGTTATAGAACCCATTTTCTTACCCTGGGTAAACCATGAGCCCTGAATATGTTTGAAGTTGTCAAGGAATATCCGGCTTACTGACAACACTCTAAGGTACCTGTCCCCCCCGATTTCATTGGGGATTTTCCTTTCAAGAAAAGTGTTCTTTGGTTTAAAAATCCACGGGATAAAAGCAAGGAAACCACCTGTTTCATCCTGCAGCTCTCTTGTGCGCCTGAGATGCTCCATTATGTCTTCATCTTCTTCAAAATGGCCAAACATCATAGTAGCTGTAGTTTTAAATCCAATCTCGTGGGCTTCTTTCGTAATTGTTATCCATTTATCAGCATCTATTTTCAGAGGGCTGATTTTTTTTCTTATTTTGTTTGCGAGTACTTCCGCACCGCCGCCTGGAATTGTACGAAGCCCTGCATCCCAAAGGCTTTTTAAAACCTCTTTTGTTGGAATATCTTCATATTTTGAGATAGCGGCAATTTCGGGTGCGGAGAATGCATGCAAATGAAGATCAGGTATTTCGGTGATAGTCCTTCTTACAATTTCAAGGTAATAATCAAGTTTTAATTCAGGGTTATGACCTCCCTGAAGCAGCACCGTTGTAGCTCCGTTGTGAAAGGATGTTCTCATCATGCTAATGAGTTTGTCTACAGAAAGTGTATATGCATCGTTTGCACCGGCTGGTCTCCAGAATGCGCAGAACAGACATTCAGTATCACAGACATTTGTATAATTTGGATTAGTATCGGCGACAAATGTAACAATGTCCTCCGGGTTTAACCTTTTCCTTGCAATGTTTGCTAGTGCTCCAAGCTGGAGAATATCGCCTTCCTTTAAAAGGTAAAGTCCTTCTTCCTCAGTTATTCTTTCTTCTTCGATTACTTTTTTATATATTTCCTGAAGATCCATGAGCATAAATCAACCTAATTTATAATTCTGTGTCAATTGAGAAATTAAACAAAATTGCCTGTATATAGTTTATTAAATATAAATGATTTAATCAGCTATTATTTTATTTGAATAATCTCGGCCGGCCTATGACTAAAATGTGGAAGACTTATATTTTTTTAATACCAGCTTTTTTAATATTTTCAGCAAATATTTCTTCATCAAAACCATTAAATGAAGTTTGGATGGAGATTTATTCCGGCAATAATAAGGTGGGGCATATTCACAGGACAGTTTCAGGAACTGAGAGCAAAACAAAGATTAATGAACAAACAGTAATTAACCTTAATTTACTCGGTACGGAAACTGAGATGAGTATTAACTCCGAATACCTCCTTAAGGACAATAAAATCAGTTCATTTTCTTATGATGTGAGTTCATCTTCTGTCGTACTTACTCTCAAGGGGAAGATTCAAAGTGGAAAACTTACAATTGTTGACCTTGCGGACAAAAAGAGCCAGGAATTTATTTTAAAACACAACTACATTGTACCATCTGTACTCGCGGAATATATTTATCAAAAGGGGTTAAAGGAAGGGTCGACATTTGAAGTATATTTATTTGATCCGGTAAATATATATACAGGTTATGATCCGGAATTATTAAAAGCACGGGTCAAAGTGCTTGGAACGGAAAAAGTGGATACAAAATCAGGAATATATGCCGCTAATAAAGTATCCGTAATTTTTCTCGGGGTCGAAAACACAATTTGGATTACAAAAGAAGGCAACACTGTACTTGAAAAATTTGAACCATCTCTCACAGCAGTTGTCAGCAGCAGGAGTGATGCCCTTAAAAAAAGAAACAAGGCATTCGATATAACAGAAAAAACTTCAATTGCTTCAAACAGATATATACATAATCCGCGTGAAGTAAGAAAGATGGTCGTGATGATCTATGGCTTGGAAAATATTGAGGGACTGACTCTGAATGATGGAAATTCTCAGATTTTATCTAATAAAGTACTCACGATAACAAGTCCGGATCTCTTAAGCCCAGATTTATACAGGCTTCCGTATGAAGGGAGTATTTTCACGGAATACCTTGAGTCATCAAGATTAATTCAAAACGATAATCCAGCGATAATACAGCAGGCAAAAAAAATTATTAATAGTGAGAATAATCCGGTTTTAGCAGTTAAATTAATTAACGACTGGACATACAACAATATTGAAAAGATACCTACTATAAGCATACCGAGCGCTGTTGAAGTATTAAAAACCCTAAAGGGAGACTGTAATGAACATGCTGTACTTTTTGCTGCATTAGCAAGGGCAGCAGGTATTCCTGTAAAAGTAGCCCTGGGGGTTGTGTATCTGGATGGCCGGTTTTATTATCATGCATGGAATGAAGTATATATTGGCAAATGGGTGCCTGTTGATTCTACCTTTGGGCAAATGCCTGCCGACGCTACCCATCTGAAAATCATCGAAGGTGATATATCGAGAAGTCCGGATATCCTGAAAGTGGTTGGTAAAATTAAACTTGAAGTAATTGAAACTAAATAAGAAATGATTAATAGGGCAGAATTAATAAAATTAACATTTATTTTGTTACTACTTGTGTCATGTACACAGAAAGTTGTTAGCAATAAGGCTGTTGATAAAAAGATTTTAGTATATGAGGATTCGGTATCTTATGAATCATATTATAATTTCACAGTCTCAAGGATGTATCTTTATGATAATGACCTTGCAAAATCTATCGAGCATATGGAACTGGCCGAAATTGCCGACCCTGGATCAGCCTACCTTAAATATAATCTTGCACAGCTCTATATTTCAGCCAATTTAACTGAAGATGCAAAGACCAAGCTGAAAGAAGTCATAGAAATTGACGAAGACAATGTAGAATCCTACAAACTTCTCGGCAGGTTAATGTCTACATCCACAAGTGAAAAAGATAAAAAGGAAGCAGGGATGTATTTGCAAAAAGCTGTAAAGATTGATCCTGATAATTCAGATTCCTATTTTTTACTGGCACTTCATTATCTTCAGATAGGTGAAAAGGAAAAAGCAAAGGAACTTTTGCAGAAGTCGATTAAGCTTCAGCCGAATGATGAAGATGCATATTTCTTTCTGGGCGAATTATTGAAGGAAGATGAAAATCTTGAAAGTGCACTCACCCTGTATTCAGTATTACTTACTCTGGACCCTAAAAACTTTGCTACCCTGCTGACATTGGCATCAATTGAGGAAAAGATGCTGAATTATATTAAAGCAGAACAGTATTTTACTCAACTTCTTAAGTACCACCCAAATAATTCAAAAGCTTACGAACAGTACGGGAATTATCTTTACAGGACTAAAAGGGTCGAAGAAGCTACCAAGCAGTATCAGAATGCAGAAATACTTGATTTAAATAATCCGGAAATAAAATTTAAGCTTGGAATTATATATCTGGAGAATAAGGAACCCGAAAAGGCAATTGAAAAATTTGATTATATATTGTCAACAAAGAGTACTAACGTAGCGGCCCTTTACTATAAGGCACGGGCCCTTATTGAATTAGAAAATTATTCTGATGCCGGAAATATTCTTAATAGTTTATCAGGTTCTACCGAGTATTTTGACAGGGCCATAATACAATCTGCATATATTCTTGAAAAGCAGGATAAGTATCCAGAAGCAAAAGAACATATGGAAAAGGCTTATGCGGACTATCCAGGTAACGTAAACATCACCAATTATCTTGGGGCAATCTACAGGAAAAAGGAAAATTATAAAAGCGCTATTGAGCTGTATAACGGTTTTTTGTCTAAAAACCCCAATAACGAGGCTATTTTGTATTCGCTTGCTGTGACCAATTTCTCAGCCGGAAAAGAGACTGAATCAATAAAAGTTATGAAAGATTTACTTGAATTAAACCCGGATAACGCTGATGCATTGAATTATATAGGATATACATATGCGGATAAGGGAGTTAATCTCGATGAGGCAGAATCATATATTAAAAAGGCTATGAAACTGGCACCAAATACAGGTTACATTATTGACAGCCTTGGATGGGTTTATTACAGGAAAGGTATGCTTAATGAGGCTATTGTAAATCTTGAACTTGCAGCAAAGCTTTCACCTGAAGATGCTGCTATTTGGGACCACCTTGGAGATGTATACATGGAATCCGGAGACATTCCGAAGGCACTTAAGTCCTACGAATATGCTCTTAAGCTGTTAAATGAAAATGAAGATAAGAACAAAGAAGATAAAAAGCTTGAAGCAAAAGTCAGAGATAAAATAAACGGTATCAATGTTAAACTTAGCCCGTAATTATACTTATACTATGCGTTTAGCCATCTTATTTGCATTCTTATTCTTTTATACCGGTTGTGTTCCGAAGCAGGTCCCAATTAATTATGACGAGATTAAGGTTGACGAAATTTTACAGCTTGTAAAAACCAATCAGGAAAGTCTCCGTTCACTGCGTGGAGTAGCCAGGGTAAAGGCAAAGAGCAGGTACGACGATTTAGTTGTAAATCAGGTTACATTGCTCCAGCTGCCTCTAAAATTCAGACTTGAAGCACTTGCCGCATTTGGGCAGAGCATAGCTGTATTAACATCCGATGGTGAGAAAGTAATATTTAGAACCTCAAATGACCAGGTTGTTTTCCCGGATGTCAGGAACTTCAATCTTTCAAATTTCTATCCGGGTATTCCCTCGGAGCTAAAAACTGAACAGCTAATTGACCTTCTAATCGGGAAAATACCTTTTGGACTCTGGCTGGAAAACTACAATATAGGTTTTGATAAGGAAGCTCAGAAGTTAGCCGTAGAATATAAAAACTCAAACAACCTCAATACCGTATTGATAATAGATCCCTTATCGGGCTATATCGAACATGCTGAAATAAACCTGGATGAATCTAATATATTAAAAATAGACTATACAAATTTTACTAAATTAGATAATTTAGTATTCCCAAAGAGCATTGATCTTAAATATCTCTCTTATGAATTATCGATTAAATACGGTGAAATAAACCTGAATGACTATATTGATTACAGTTTATTTTTTCAATAAATGATTTAATATTTTGTTGAGGAGTGATGATATAAATTGGAAGGAGCAAATTCTAAAAGCTTTGAAGTAAAGAATAAACTAGGCCTACATGCCCGTGCTGCAGCACAGTTTGTGCGGGTCTCGAGCAAATATGATTCTGATATCAGAATTAAGAAAGATGGTTACGAAGTAGATGGAAAAAGTATCTTGGGTGTTTTGTCACTGGCAGCAATAAAAGGGTCCACCATCGAGATATTAACAGAGGGTGATGACTCTCAGCAGGCTTTCGAAGAGATCAGCGCATTGATTGAGTGTGGTTTTGGCGAAGGAATTGAATAAAAGCCGGTAGATTTTAACCCATTTATACTGTAGAATTTTCTTATGAAAAAACCCCTTTTTATAATTATTTCATTAGCTGTAATTGTAGCGATTGGTGCATACGCTCTTTTTTTAAGCCCCAAAGTATCCGGGGGTATAGAGAAGGAATATACTTTAGTATCGCCTATTTATCATGTTGATAAAATATATAAGTCTATGATGGGCCCTTCCAGCGTCAGTAATTTTAAATTTCCCGGCGTTGAAGATAATGAAATAGTATGGATTACCGGGTTTAAGGCAGTGATGGTTGGTGAGGATGGTAAGACCCCGGTATCCCAGGAATTTATGTGTCATAGTAATCTTGATATAGATATAAAAAGACACAGAAAACTTGTGGGGTGGGACAAGACCAGGACTTCTTCACGCCTGTTTACACTTTCCCAGGGGCAGTACGAGATTGAATTTCCTGAGGGTTATGGAATTCCACTTTTTGGTAAAGAGAAACTTAAACTTGCTACCCAGGTCTTAAATCTAAACGACGAAGATAATAAACACAATGTAAGGCACCAGATAACTGTAAAGTATATACGTGATAAAGATGCGAAAGAACCATTAAAACCACTATTACAAACCGGGGCTGTTGGAGTTAAGCTGATTGACGGCAAAGATGGTTATTTTGGCCATGAAAATCCCAATGAAGATATTCATGGTTCAAGCTGCCTTGCTGGTGTATCTGCCAGCGGACATCAGTATAATGATAAGTTTGGCAGGACTTTTACCGGCCATTGGGTTGTAGAGCCTGGGATTGAGAAAAACAAAACAAATGTTACAAAGTTTATAAGACTCCCTTATGATACATCAATCCATTATATTGCTGTACACCTTCATCCCTTTGCCGAATCACTTAAATTAGTGGATATTACTACCGGTGAAACCCTTTTTAAGAGTAAAGTCAGGGCCCCTGAAAACAGGATTGGGATAGAATTTGTCGATTTTTTTGAAAGTAAGGAAGGGATACCCGTTTACAAGGACCACCAGTACCAGTTAATAAGTGTTTATAACAATACAAGTGATGAACCCCAGGACTCAATGGCGGTTATGTACCTTTATATTCTTGATAAAGAGTTTAACAGGGACCTTCTTGTTTCCAGGAATAATGATAATTAATAATTGTTATTGGTTATAAAATACCCCGAATGTTATAATTAATTCCAACTACAAAATACCGTTTCAAGGTAAAGATTTGTATTTTTCTATAATTTGTTGTCCACTATTGAAAATTAGTACAAAGTTTGTTATCATTCTCCGCATAGCTGTATTTTTCTTAAAGGAGGAAAATTGATGAAGAAGCTAAGAATTTTGTCGTTACTATTGCCTATAGCAGCCTTACTTATGGTTTCCTGCGGTACTGCCCCACTTCCAACATCTGATAACCCAAGCATACAGTTAACAGGTTTCTTTGACCTTAGAGACAGGCACAGCTTTATACAGGTTACCAATGTTACAACGGGTGGTATTACGTTACATGTTCTGGTATTCGACGTTGGGTTCAATTGTAATGAAAATAACTTTTACGATACATTGACAGGTAATGATACCCATGTTTATAACATGAGCGACATGAAAACAAATAACGGCGATCCTTCTGGTGTTGAACTACCCGACGGTGCATACGGTTTTGTTGTGATATCCGTGGTCGAGGGCGTATTAGGCGAGATA
>JAUXJP010000042.1 GCA_030624695.1 Candidatus Dadabacteria bacterium
GATATTGCCGAACCGGATATCGGTGCAATTACCAACATTGGAAGGGCACATCTTGAAAAACTTATTACGTTAGAAGGTGTGGCAAAAGCTAAGGGCGAACTGGTAAAGGGTTTTAATAAGGAAAACATCTTTATAGTTAATGCGGATGACAAACACATTGCAGCACTTGCCGAAAATATAGAATGCAGGCAAATCAGTTATAGCCTTAATAATAAGGTTGCAGATATTCATGCCGAAAATATTACTAATGATGATCTTGAATCAATTAAGTTTGATTTGGTAATTAAGGGCAAATCCATGCCCATCCTGATAAAGGGGATAGGAAAACATAATGTTATGAATGCACTATGCGCATCAGGTATTGCTTATTCTCTAGGTTATTCGCTGGATGAAATCAAAAATGGTTTTGAAAGCTATAAACCAGTTGATATGCGTCTTGAAGTGATTGAAACACCTCAGGGATTTAAAATTATCAATGATTCATATAACGCCAACCCGGATTCAATGTCCAGTGCACTTAAAGAGTTGTCGTCTCTAAAAGATGAAAATAAAACAATAGCAGTCCTGGGTGATATGCTGGAGCTTGGGGAAAACAGTTCCCTAGAACATGAAAACATCGGTGAATTCATCAAAACCCTGGAAATAGATATGGTTATTACATACGGTGAACTTTCAAAAAATATTAATAAAAGTTTGGACAGCAAGATCAAAAACCTGCATGTCGAAACTCATGAGCAGGCCGCGCAAATGTTAGTAGAAATTGCGGGGACAAGTGACATAGTCCTGCTCAAGGGTTCAAGAGGCATGCACATGGAGAATACGATTAAGTTTTTATTCTAAATTATGCTTTATTTTTTATTTTATCTTAAAGACCAGTTTATTTTATTTAATGTATTTAAATACATTACATTCCGCTCCTTTGGTGCCGGTGTAACCGCATTTTTAATATGCCTATTTCTTGGAGAAAGGTTTATAAAATTTCTTAAAGAAAAACAGTTCAGGGAAAATATCAGGACTGACGGTCCTCCCGGACATATCGTAAAGGAAGGCACCCCCACAATGGGCGGTACATTTATTGTGCTTGCTATAATATTTTCTACGGTTTTATGGGTCAATCTGAGTAATACAACCATAATTATTGCAATGTTTTTTATGATTAGTTATGCAATTATTGGATTTGCCGATGACTGGTTAAAACTTAGTAAAGGCAATGGAATGAGGGCAAAAGTAAAATTCCTCTTGCAGATAGTTATAGGTGCTTTTTTCATAATACTGCTTATGATTGACCAGGAAAGTGGATTTACAATGTCACTGAGGCTTGACGAGTCGCAGCTCTATCCATTTACTACGGTGGTATTTCCAGTGTTTAAAAAAGCCATTATAAATCTTGGCATACTGTATTTGCCCTTTGCACTGCTTGTGGTCGTAGGTTCTTCAAATGCTGTGAACCTGACAGATGGTCTAGATGGTTTGGCAATAGGTTCAATAGCAATTGCAGCATCCACCTATATAATATTTGCATACCTTTCGGGAAATACTGAATTTTCAAGTTATCTACAGATCCCGTATATTGCTTCCGGCGGAGAGCTGGCAGTATTCCTGTCTGCAATCGGAGGGGCTTGCCTTGGATTTCTTTGGTACAATTCACACCCTGCACAAATTTTTATGGGGGATGTGGGATCACTCTCCCTTGGTGCAGCCATAGGGTTTTCAGCTCTCATTATAAAACAGGAACTACTTTTAATAATAGTCGGTGGGCTTTTTCTTATGGAAGCCCTTTCCGTTATCCTACAAGTTTTTTCGTTTAAAATGACAGGTAAAAGAATATTCCGGATGGCACCTTTGCACCATCACTTTGAACTAAAAGGATGGTCGGAGTCAAAGGTTGTGATCAGGTTCTGGATTATATCAATAGTACTGTCGATTATTGCATTATCGACCCTTAAACTGAGATAAAAATGGGAATGGAGAATAAAAACTATCTGGTAGTTGGACTTGGAAAGACAGGAATTGAAACCCTTAAATTTCTGGGTCAGCGGGGATTTAATGCCCGCGGGACAGAACGATCCCCTCAAAGTTCATTTAATAATAACGAAATAGAAAGCTTAACAGCCTCCGGAATTGAAATTGAGTTTGGTTCACATTCGGACAGTTTCCTTGAGTGGGCAGACGAACTCATTATAAGTCCTGGCGTTAGTATCAACACACCCTACCTTGTTAAGGCAAAAGAACTAAATAAGAGGATAATTAGTGAAATAGAGTTTGCCACCGGCTTTATAAATACACCCATAATAGCCATTACAGGATCAAACGGAAAAACAACTACCACAACCCTGATTTCAGAAATACTAACAAGCAGCGGATTTAATATTTTTACCGGTGGTAATATTGGAACGCCCCTTATTACGGTTGTAAAAAAAGCAGATGAATACGATTTTATAGTTCTTGAAACAAGTAGCTTCCAACTTCAGGCCACAGATAACTTCAGGCCGTACATATCCGTTTTCCTGAACATTACTCCTAATCATCTTGATCACCACAGTGATTTTGAAGAATATTTTCAATCTAAAACCAATATCTATAAAAACCAGACATCAGATGACTGGGCCATAATTAATTCCGGCGATGAAATAATAAAGAAATACTCGGAAAATATTAAATCCAAAATAGTTAGTTTTGGTAATACAACTGAACACGAAAATATATCTCTTACTGGAAATACCGTTGAGTTCAGAAATGAAAAATACAATTTAAGTTCAATAAAATTAATTGGCGGACACAACCTTGACAATGCAATGTGTGCAATAGCCGCTGCAAAAATAGCAGGCTGTGAAAAAGAAGTAATTGAAAGAACAATACTGGACTTTAACCCCCTACCCCACAGAATAGAGTACATAGGGAAACATCACGGAGTAGATGTCTATAATGACTCGAAGTCCACTAGCCCTGGTGCAACAATAAAAGCCCTGGACAGTATTTCGCCCCCTATAATTTTACTTGCAGGTGGAAAAGACAAGGGGACTGACTACGAGATTCTTACCGGCCCGCTTAATAAAAAAGTAAAACATCTTGTACTTTTCGGAGAAGCAAAAAAAAGAATGAACCAACAGCTGGGAATGTCGGTGGATACAACTATTGCAAACAGCCTCGAAGAAGCTGTTGAACAAGCTTTCTCAAATTCCAACGAGGATGATTCAATACTTTTATCACCCGCATGCTCAAGTTTTGACATGTTTTCATCATACGAAGAAAGAGGGGAGGTGTTTAAGAAAATTGTTCAAAATATTTAACTCCCGTGAAAACAGCCCTGACTTTTTGTTACTTACTGCAATAATTCTGATTTCGTGTTTCGGCCTGCTAATGGTCTACAGCACAAGCTCGGTATATGCTCTTGAGATATACGGTGACCCTTCAAGATTTCTTAAACTTCACATGATGTACCTGATGATTGGTATCAGTTCCATGATACTTTTTATGAATATTGATTACAGGGTTCTTAGAAAATTTGTTTACCCAGCTTACATAATCTGTCTGATACTGCTTATAATTGTACTGATCCCAAGCATCGGGAAAAAGGTAAGCGGGGCATATAGGTGGCTTTCATTTGGGCCGTTCACATTTCAGCCCTCAGAGATTGCAAAGTTTGTTATTTTGCTTTACCTCGCGCATTCACTAGATAAAAAAAGGGATAAGATAGAAAGCTTTTCCGTAGGGTTTCTTTCACATCTGCTTATTTCAGGTTTATTAATCGGGCTTATTTTTATTGAGCCGGATTTTGGCACTTCAGCAATACTTTTGATCCTGCTTATTTTTATGATGTTTATCGGCAACGTAAGAATCAGATATATATTTCCTTTGGTATTATTTACAGGGGCTTTTGCCGCAGTGGCAATAGCCACTAGGGGATACAGAATGGACAGACTTCTTTCATTTCTTGATCCCTGGAAAGACCCTCTTGGAACCGGATACCAGGCTGTTCAGTCATTTATAGCTTTTGGCGTAGGAGGATTATACGGAATGGGGCTTGGAGACAGTACGCAAAAACTATTTTTTCTTCCCCAGGCACATACCGATTTCATATTCTCAATTATAGGGGAAGAGCTTGGCTTTATCGGCGTTGCACTAGTAATAGCACTTTTTTTATTCATTTTATATAGAAGCATAAGAATCGGTATAAAAGCCCCCGACCTTTTTGGTTGTTATCTTGTTTGCGGATTCACATTTCTCATTGCAGTGCAGGCGGTATTAAATATGGCCGTTTCAGTAGGATTATTCCCTACAAAGGGTCTGACACTGCCTTTTATCAGTTACGGGGGCAGCTCACTTGTATGCTGTCTTACGGCAATGGGAATTATACTAAGTGTTTCAAAAGCAGAGGTAAAATGAAGATTGTAATTGCCGGAGGTGGCACAGGCGGGCATATCTTCCCTGCCATCTCAATTGCAGAAGAAATTATGAGACGGTCCGGTGACAACGAAGTATTATTTGTTGGTACAACTAACGGGATGGAAAAAGATTTAATTCCCTCGCTTGGTTTTAATTTAAGAATTATTAAATCGAGAGGAATAATTGGGAAAGGTTTTATGTATAAAATAAAATCGATAATATCGGCCCTAAACGGGATTTTTTCTTCCTTCAGAATTCTCAGGAGTTTTCAGCCTGATCTTGTCTTAGGGGTCGGGGGATATGTCTCCGGGCCTACAGTACTTTCTGCATATCTAAGTTTCATTCCAACCGCTATATGTGAACAGAACACGGTGCCAGGGGTTACCAACAGGATACTTTCAAAATTTACCCGGAAAATATTTGTGACATTTAAGGATAGTATAAATTATTTCCCGGAAAACAAAGTTGTAGTTACCGGAAATCCGCTTAGAAGCGGTTTGATTGAAGGGGCTTTAATTAAAAAAGAAACAAAATCAGGATTCACCTTTTTTATTATGGGCGGGAGCCAGGGTGCAACAAATTTAAATACATTAATTCCGGGAGCACTTGCAGCCTTGAAAATAAAGGGACTTAAAGTAGTGCACCAGACCGGAAGAAACAACATGGTAGCGGTAGATGAAAGATACAAAGAGCTCGGAATAAATGCCGAGGTATATACTTTCATTAATGATATTGCAGAATATTACAGAAATTCAGACCTTATAATATCAAGGTCAGGAGCTGGGGCCATCTCGGAGATTACGGCCTTTGGAAAAGCTTCTGTACTTGTACCCTACCCCTATGCCGCACATAACCATCAGTCCCTGAATGCCATGTTTATGGAAAATGCCGGGGCCTCTGTTGTAATTGACGAAGAAGTGTTAACAGAAAAATATTTAACTACAAAAATTGAAGAAATATTAAAAGAAGACAGGCTTCCCCTAATGTCTGAAGCATCAAGAAAACTTGCAAAACCTGATGCTGCAAAGGAAATTGTGGAGCAGTTATACTCACTTGTAGGCAAATGAAATGTACGGAAAAATAAAAAAACTTCACTTTGTGGGAATTGGCGGAATTGGAATGAGCGGGATTGCCGAAGTTCTTGTTAATATGGGTTACGAAATCTCAGGCTCTGACATCAATGATTCCATTTCTACAAGACGTCTTCAGAAACTAGGAATAAAGATATACCTCGGCCATAATGCTTCAAATATTAAAGGTACTGATGTAGTAATAATTTCATCTGCAATCGGCAAAACCAATCCGGAACTCATCAAAGCCCATGAAGAAAATATACAGGTGATTGCAAGGGCTGAAATGCTGGCTGAACTTATGAGGTTAAAATACGGGATAGCAATAATTGGAAGCCACGGAAAAACAACTACTACTTCAATAGTATCAGCAGTTCTAAGGGCCGGGCACCTTGATCCTACAATTGTAGTTGGCGGCCGGGTAAGGTCGCTTGGGACTAATGCCCATCTTGGCAAAGGTGATTTCATGGTGGTTGAAGCAGATGAGAGTGACGGTTCATTCCAGATGCTTTCACCTGTAATATCTGTATTAACAAATATTGATGAAGAACACCTCGACTACTATGGTTCGATAGAAAATCTTATTAATTCATTCCGCGTTTTTATTGATAAAATTCCGTTTTATGGACTTGCAGTACTTTGTATTGACTGCCCAAAGGTAAAAGAAATAGCCAAACAATACAAAAAAAGGGCACTTACATATGGATTTACAGATGAGGCTGACCTTTATTTTGACAACTTTGCAGCTGAGGGTTTTAAAACAAGATTTGAAGTTATATATAAAAATAACAACCTAGGCACAGTCGAACTTGGAATACCCGGTAAACACAACGCGCTTAATGCACTTGCCGCGATCGGTGTGGGTATAGAACTTGGAATAAGTTTTGATGATATAAAAACCGCTTTAAATGAATTTAATGGCATAGAAAGAAGGCTTCAGCTGAAGGGTGAAGTCAATAACATCCTGATTATTGATGATTATGGGCACCACCCGGTAGAAATTAAGACCACGCTTAAATCAATTGAAGAGGCTTTTCAGAAAAAGCCGGTTGTAATTTTCCAACCTCACAGGTTTACAAGGACGCAGATGCTTTTCAATGATTTTGTTAATGTGCTAAGTGAGATAAAGACTCTTTATGTACTTGATATCTATCCGGCCGGTGAAAAACCAATCGAAGGGATAAACTCAGAGCTTTTAGTAAAAGAAATAAACAGGTCCGGTACTAACAACGCTTATTATATAAAAGATATTGATGAGCTGTTTAAACATGTAAAAATGAACATTAATTCCGGGGACATTATCCTTACCTCCGGTGCGGGTAACGTATGGAAACACGGAGAAGAGTTATTAAGAGAACTTCAATGAGTGATCTTCTAACCAGGTTAAGAAGTAGTGATTGCGAAATTGAAAAACAATTTCCAATGTGCAGATATATAACACTAAAGGTGGGGGGTATTGCTGAAGCCGTAGTATATCCACCTAATATTTCTGAATTCATAAATATTCTTAATACTGTTTATGATTCGGGGAATAATTTTATTATCCTTGGTGCAGGTTCTAATACAATTATACAGGATACCGGGTACAAAGGCGTAGTTATAAGTACAAAAAAACTAAGAAATTTTACGATTTCCGGCAACTTTGTTCATGCAGAATGCGGTGCAATGCTATCCACAATAATGAAAAACACGGTGAAGGAAAACCTTACCGGTTTTGAGTTTGCTGCAGGAATACCCGGCACAGTTGGTGGTGGAATTTTTATGAACGCAGGCGCAAACAATGGGGAAATCAAGAATGTTGTCGAAGAAGTATCAATCTGGCACAAGGGTTCTGTACAAAAACTGAGCCTCGATGAACTCA
>JAUXJP010000174.1 GCA_030624695.1 Candidatus Dadabacteria bacterium
TCAGGAAAAATTGTCCCGATTGTTCTGAGAAAATAGATATAACTCCCCAGGTACTAATTGACCTTGGAGTTTCACCTAAAGAGGTGGAGGAATACGAGGTATATAAAGGTGTGGGAGAAGGCTGCAGTAACTGTTCGGGAACAGGTTACAGGGGCAGAATTGCAATATATGAAGTAATGCGAATAACAGAAGAATTAAAGGAATTCATACTTAGTGGAGCATCAGCCCTCGAAATTAAAAGGGAAGCGATGAGGCAGGGTATGAGGACTCTAAGGCAAAGTGCCCTGGATAAGTTAAAACTTGGAATTACAACTACAGAGGAAGTTGTCAGGAATTCCGCGAGTGATAATTAGTAATTGGAGTAAAATATGTCGATATCTTTTCATCAGTTATTAAAGGTTGTTGTTGAAAACGGGTCAAGTGACCTGCATATAACAGTTGGATCACCTCCTATGCTCAGGATTGATGGGAAGCTGGTACCAGTGAAACACCCACCTCTTAGTCCCCCGGAAACCAAGGACCTTTGTTACAGCGTTCTTACAGATTCACAGAAACATAAGTTTGAAGAGAACTGGGAGTTGGATTTTTCTTTTGGAATTGAAGAACTTGGCAGGTTTCGTGGAAATATATATATGCAGCGTGCTGCTGTTTCGGGAGCTTTCAGGTTGCTTCCCGTTGAGATGAGGTCGATGAAAGAGCTTGGTTTGCCTCCTGTTGTCTCTGAGCTTGCCAGAAAACCGAGGGGGCTATTACTTGTTACAGGACCTACAGGTAGTGGAAAAACTACTACATTGGCTTCGATTGTAAGCCAGATTAATGAAGAACGGCATGAACATATTGTAACAATTGAGGACCCGATTGAGTATATATTCAAACATAAAAACTGCCTGGTAAACCAGAGGGAAGTCGGAAGTGATACAAAGAGTTTTAATAATGCACTAAGAAGTGTTCTCAGGGAAGACCCGGATGTAGTCCTGATCGGTGAGATGAGGGATCTTGAAACAATTAAAATAGCTCTTATTTTGGCTGAAACAGGCCATTTAACACTTGCAACCCTACATACGAACACAGCTGTTCAGACGATAAATAGGGTAATTGATGTATTTCCTCCACATGAACAATCACAAATCAGAACACAACTTTCCTTCGTGCTCGAAGGTGTACTTTGCCAGGCACTAATACCAAAAATTGGAGGCGGGAGGACAATGGCACTAGAGGTAATGATACCTAACCCGGCTATAAGAAACCTTATCCGTGAAGATAAAATACACCAAATATTTTCGCAGCAGCAGATCGGACAGGAAAAATACCAGATGCAGACATTAAACCAGAGTCTTTCCGAACTGTATTTAAATAAAACAATTACATATGAAGATGCATTAAATAAAAGCCAGGATACGGATGAATTAAAAAGAATCATTACACCTAGTGGTTCAGGGTCTACAGCAGGGCGGATTGAAAGAAAAGTACTTGGTGGATAATAGTTTAATACTATTTTAGGAGGAATTAGTATATGCCCGTATTTGTTTGGGAAGGAAGGGTAAGGGGACAGGTAGAAAAGGGAGAAATGGAAGCTCCCAATAAATCTGCAGTGTTAGCCAGATTAAGGCAGATGCAGATTCAGCCAATTCCTACAAAAATTAAACCTAAAGGCCGCCTACTTGATTTTAAGATTAATATTGGCGGAGTCCCCAATAAAGATATAGTTGTTTTTACTAGGCAATTGTCAACCATGATTGATGCGGGTCTGCCACTTGTAAGGTCCCTTGATGTTTTAGCCGAACAGCAAAAAAGCGGTTTATTCAAAAACACAATTATTAGTATTAAGGAAAGTGTTGAGGCTGGGTCGGCATTTGCAGATGCTCTTGGAAAGCACCCAAAGGTATTTTCTAATCTTTTTGTGAGCCTCGTACAGGCCGGTGAAGCGGGCGGTGTGCTGGATGTAATTTTAAAAAGACTAGCCGACTACCTTGAAAAAATGGAGTCCATAAAGAGAAAAATAAGAGGTGCAATGGTCTATCCTGTAATTGTTGTCGGTGTTGCTGTTGCAGTACTTGGTATCGTAATTATTTTTGTTGTACCTGTATTTGCAGAAATGTTTAAAGATATGGGTACAACCCTGCCAACATTAACACAAGTTATTGTTGATATCAGTAAGTTTACAAGAAATAACATTCTTTTTATTTTAATAGGTTTAGCCGCGGTTATTATTGGAATACTGGTTACTTATAACAGATCAGAAAAAGTCAGACGGCTTTATGATGCATTTTTATTGAAAATGTTTTTAATTGGCAATCTTATACAAAAGACTGCAATTGCAAGGTTTTGCAGAACCCTTGCCACGCTAACTGCTGGTGGTATCCCTATTCTCGACGGACTCCAGATTACTGCAAAGGCTTCTGGAAATATGATAATTGAAGAAGCAATACTTAGGGTAAGGCTTGAAGTCAGCCAGGGGGCTACTCTTGCAGATCCTCTAAGGAGAGAACCTAAAATATTTCCTCCCATGGTAACACAAATGATATCTATTGGTGAACAGACCGGTTCACTTGATGAAATGCTTAACAAAATAGCAGATTTTTATGAGGATGAAGTTGATATTGCTGTTTCAGCCCTGATGTCTGCACTTGAGCCATTAATGATAGTGTTTCTTGGTGGTACGGTTGGTATAATTGTTGTTTCCATGTACCTGCCTATGTTTAAACTGGTAGGTGCGCTTGCAGGATAAAAAATTGTTGCTTTTTATTATTTAAGAAGTGGTTTTTTCCACAAAATGAATGTGTTACACCAAAATGAAACCAGTCTAAGAAAGATAATAGTATTCCGTATATTTATAGTTTCGTTAATTCTTATCTTCGGGGCCATAGTATATTTTGTAGGAGACAATAGGAAAGAAGCGTTCAGCCTGATTGTTATACTATCTGTTTTTTACCTCTTTAATCTTTTATTTCTTCTATTTGAAACTCTGTTTAAATACTATAGTGATTATTTCAAATATCTGATAGTAATTTCGGATATTGTTCTTTCCTCTTTCATAATTTACTTTACCGATGGAAGATCGAGTCCCTTTATCTTCCTGTTTCCTCTGATTTTACTTTTTTCAGGGATACTTATTTCACGCTGGGCAAGTTATATAAGCCTTGTTTTAATTATCTTTCTATACTTGTTTATTCTCATTCTTCAGTTTAAAACGGAAAACCATATTGCCGGTTTTAGTGAGTTGTTTTCTTCTGCACTCTTCACGGATAGAAACAATTTGGTTCCGATATATTTTCATCTTATAGGTTTTGTTCTTATTGCAATCCTCGGGGGTTATCTTTCTCAAAAAATAAAGATTGCGGGTGAAAAACTCGGAAAGAGTGAAGAATCATTTATCATACTTAAAAATTTGCATGAGAATATTCTTAAAAGCCTGACAAGCGGTGTAATAACACTTGATCTTGAAGAAAAAATTATATCAATCAATCA
>JAUXJP010000227.1 GCA_030624695.1 Candidatus Dadabacteria bacterium
CAAATGGCTCCACAGGTCAGTTGGGGTACAAATCCCGGAATGGTAATTGATGTTACATCAAAAATTCCTGACCCGGGTGAAATTCATGATGAAAACCTGAAAAAATCCACACTGCATGCACTTGAATACATGGACTTAAATCCCAATACACCTATCGAGGACATACCGATAGACCGTGTCTTTATTGGATCATGTACAAACGGCAGAATAGAAGATCTGACAGCTGCGGCCAGGATAGTAAAAGGGAAAAAAGTAGCGGGTAGTGTAAGTGCTATGGTAGTTCCCGGATCACAACTGGTAAAATTACAGGCTGAGAAAATAGGCCTCGACAAGATATTCAAAGAAGCAGGTTTTGAATGGCGGGAAGCCGGTTGCAGTATGTGTCTCGGGATGAATGCTGATATATTGTCCCCCGGTGAAAGATGTGCAAGTACTTCTAACAGGAATTTTGAAGGACGGCAGGGTAAAGGCGGCAGGACACATCTTGTAAGCCCGATTATGGCTGCTGCTGCTGCTATTGAAGGACATTTTGTTGATGTACGTAAATTAGAACTTAATAAGGATATTTAAAGAGGGTAACATGGAACCATATATTATGGAGTCGGGCCTTGTAGCCCCATTAGACAGAATAAATGTAGATACTGACCAGATAATTCCAAAACAGTTTCTTAAAAGGATTGAAAGAACAGGTTTTGGTGAATTTCTCTTTTTTGACTGGAGATATAACGACGACGGTTCTGTAAATAATGATTTCATTCTTAACCACGAAAGATATCAGGGTGCAAGAATACTACTTGCAAGAGACAACTTTGGAAGCGGTAGTTCAAGGGAACATGCCCCATGGGCATTAAAAGAATTTGGATTTAGAACAATAATTGCACCATCTTATGCTGATATCTTTTATAATAACTGTTTTAAAAATTCCATGTTGCCTATAATTGTTGATAAGAATGTAATCGAACATCTATTTGAAACAGTCCATATAATAAAGAATTATAAGTTAACAATAAACCTTGAAGAACAAATGATTTATGATGATTATGAAGAAGCTTGGAATTTTGAAATAGACCCGGATAAAAAACACTCCCTTCTAAACGGCCTTGATGATATTTCGCAAACTTTGATAAAGGAAGAGCATATTACCAAACATGAGAACTTCATAAAAGAGCATAAAACTTGGAAATTGCCAACTATATAACAATTTTCACATAATACGTTTAATAATTTTAACTCAGAATTACAGCAACCATAACATCTGTAAAAGTTGTACTAAATGCTGAATCTCCCTCTTTTATTATAAATATCTTCCGGGAGTTAAGTTTGAACTCCGGATTTATATATAGTATTAAACAATATCCCTGAGAAAAACCCAAACAATTCCGAATACATTCATAATTTTCTCAACAGTTCTAATATCCATTAATCAATATAAAATAAAATTTTAATAATTCTTATAATAACAAAAGGTACAAAATATAAGTAAAAATGGTATTATTATCTATAGAATTTAAATCTTTGTTTAAATTAAATATATAGCAATGAGTAAGTTAAATTTAACAATAGCACCTAAGCTTGTTCAGCAACAAAAGTTGATCCTGACTCAGGAATTACAGCTTTTTCTAAAGCTTATACAGATGAACACGCTCGAACTCAGAGAATATCTTGATGAACAGCTAGTTGAGAATCCTACGCTCGAAGAAACTGAAGAAAAAGAAAAGCCGGAAGAAACCGAAGATAATAATCTTGAAGATATTGACCTTAGTAGTTTTGAAAATAATACCGGGAACTTTAACGATGATTTACCACATTCCCCTGACTTTTTTGTAGACATGGAAGACGAAAATCCATGGGAAAGCAGGGTATCAAAACACGAATCTCTTTATGAATATTTAAAATGGCAGCTCGAACTATCCGATTTTTCAGACAAAGACCGTGAAATTGCAAGTATTATAATAGGAAATCTTAACGAAGATGGATACCTGGAAGCAACTATTGAGGAGCTAATATTAAACCATTTTAATAACCGTCTCCACTCCAAGAATGGAAATGGAATAAATGATAATAGTTCTTCTATCGAAAATCTTTCAAGGGAAACTATATTAGGAATTTTAAAGAGAATCCAGACTTTATTTGACCCTGTTGGCGTTGCCTCCAGATCACTTGAAGAATGCCTTTCGATACAGGCTATGGAGATGGGTTACAATGAAGACAGCCCCCTTTTAAAAGTAATTAATGAACACCTGGAGAATTTGAGCAACAATAATTTAAAAGAGATTGCATCATCTTTAGCGATAGGATTAGACGAGATAACTGAAATTCGCGGAATTATTCATAATCTTGAACCAAAACCTGGCAGGCCTTTTTATACAAAAGATACTGAAAGATATGCAGTAACCGACTTTTATCTTTACAAAGTTGGCAACGAATACCAACTCCAATTCAACAAAAACATACCAAATTTAAGAATTAGTAATTACTACCGAAATTTAATAAGAAACCAGAAAAATCTGACAAATGAAACCAAGCATTATGTCCGCGAAAAACTAGAAGCCGCGAAAAGAATTTTAAAGTGCATGCAGGAGCGTGAAAGTGCAATAAGAAAAGTTGTAGAAAAAATCACAGAAGTCCAAAAGGATTACTTTGAACACGGCGAAGAATACTTAAAACCACTCCGTCTTAAGGATATTGCCGAGCATGTAGGAGTACATGAATCAACAGTAAGCAGAATAACCAGTAAAAGATATATGCAGACCCCAAGTGGGCTGATTGAATTAAAATCACTTTTTTCAAGGGGTGTTGATACTACTTCTAACGGTATACAGGTATCACTTGAACGCGTAAAATCCATGATTA
>JAUXJP010000213.1 GCA_030624695.1 Candidatus Dadabacteria bacterium
AATTTAAATTATCTCTACTTGTTCTTAAACCTTTTCGCTTCTTCAGGGTGATGGGCAAGAAATGTTTCTATATGCCTGTCGGAGTATGAACCCTTTGGATAGTACTCATCGTAAAAATCAGGGTCGATGTGCATTGACTGGAATACCAACCTCATATACATAGGGTCTACAAATGCCGGGAACCTTCCATATGTGTCATAGATGTAGTTTGCAACGTCTTTAACTATCTGGATGGTCGTATCGGTCGGCTTAGGTGCCATCATAAGATGCTTATCCGGTGTTGTGTATGGGAATGGCTTGTCCTTATCCCATGCAGCCCATTTATGCTCAAAAAACGCATCAATTGCTTCGTCCATATTTTTATAATAAGGAGGGCAGTATCCCTGGAACACCCCGTCTTTACCAACCGGAACTGTTGTAGGCGGATCTATTACTCCTTTTTTAGGCTGAATAAACCTGAAACCGAGTCCTTTAAACAGGTCAGGTGCTGCACCCATGGCAAACCTTGGTATAAAACCTGTAAATGCCCACCCTGCAAGTCCAAGCGGCTGAAGTGCAAGGGCCATGTTCTGGGTAATAAAAGCCTGTTCAACATTAAGCCCGGTCAGGATTCTTACCTCTAAATCAAAAAGCGACATTTTAACTGCATCTTTAAGTCTTCCCTTCTTGATCCACTTTTCTGTGCCTGTTGGTTTTCCCGTAAGGTCATCAATTATTGTAAATCCATAACTGTTTGCACAATAAAGAGTTAACAGATTTATATATTCTTCAGTTACGTCAGTCACCGGTATGAATAAAGTTGTACCGGGTTTGTTTGTATTCCACTGGTTAAATTCGAAAAGCCCCGGC
Organism: Candidatus Dadabacteria bacterium; assembly: GCA_030624695.1. Taxonomy (GTDB): domain Bacteria; phylum Desulfobacterota_D; class UBA1144; order Nemesobacterales; family JAJCZQ01; genus JAJCZQ01. The sequence goes on from JAUXJP010000213.1 coordinate 850, forward strand.
ATCTTGTCCGGCATGTCGGCCCTTCCGTCTTCCAGTTTATTCAGGCTTTCACGGTAAAGTTCAAGGACCCTCTCCATCTTCTTTTCCCTTGGCAAATTAAAAAACATATCAAGCTCTTCGTTCTTGGGAAGCATGTTCTTAACATCTACATGATAAAGCCCTTCATCATTTGTAAAGAAAAGTTCGGTACCATGATTGTTGCAGGCAGATGGCCAGGTACGCCCTGTCCACTGGCAAAGTAGGTCAATACCGTTTTCAGGTGGAAGGTCTGCAAGGCAAAGCCCCGTAAGTCCCGTACCGGACCAGACCAGGAGTGCTTCTTCTACTTCACTTAGTGGTATAGGATCGTATTTTGATTTAAATTCGAGGGTAGTGTCTACAAGCTCCATTCCAAGACCGAAACGTCTTGAACGCCTGTTAAATATTGAATCGAATAATGGGTACTCAAGTGCCTGCTGCATTCTTTCACTGAGAAGTTCATCCATTGCGATGTTTGGTTTATCGTTTTTAGCCATGTTGTATATCTCTCCGTTCTTTTTTTGTCTGCAATACAATAACAAAAAATTCAGACAATTTGAATGCCTATCTTATAATTAGTTAATTTTTCTATAAAATTAATTCAGGTTATATTTGAATTACTCAAGGAGTTTTAATTATCAAAGGCAAAAAATTTTATCTTTTTTCAATAATTATATTGTTTTTATCCGTGCCGTGGTTTTTTATAAATCCCGGCACAAAAATATATTTCGGGTTTCCCGACTGGGCTTTTTATACGGTTGTAATGTCTTTTCTATATTCACTTTCAATTTACATATACATAAGGAAATACTGGGAATAACAATATGCAAGAGTCATTTGTCTCCAATGCCGGGTTAGTATTTATCGGAATTTATATTTCAGCCCTGCTGCTTATCGGTTATTTGGGTAAAAGAGCAAGTACGGAAAATACACTCTCTGATTTTTACCTTGCTGGAAGGAATATGGGGTTTTTTGTATTATTACTAACCTTATATGCCACACAGTATAGCGGGAACACACTAATTGGGTTTGCAGGAAAAGCATACAGGGAGGGTTTTACAACACTTGTAAGTGTAACCTTCATGATATCGGTAATTGGGGCATATATGATTTATGCACCTAAACTTTACAGGTTATCAAGAAAAGAAAATTTTATAACTATTGGAGACTATATTCATCACAGGTTTAAATGCCGAATTTTTACAACTATAGCAGTAATAATTTGCATAATTGCTCTAAGTAACTACATAGTCACAAATCTTAAAGCCATTGGATTCGTTATTGAAATTGTTACGGATTCAAGAATCAGTTTTTCCACAGGAATAATCGCACTTTCTGTAATCATGGTTATTTATGAAACGCTGGGAGGACTTAGGAGTGTGGCCTGGACCGATGTTATCCAGGGACTGATTCTCCTTGGAGGTATCCTCTTTTTACTTATAGCCGTTGAATATCAATATGGAGGTATTACTAATACTTCGGAATATCTTCTCAATTCCAAACCCGAATTCTGGAGACCCCCGGATATTGAGGATAAGATAAGTTGGCTAAGTACCCTTTTAATAGTTTTCTTCAGTATGTCTATATACCCGCAGGCAATACAGAGAATCTATGCAGCAAAGAGCGAAAACACACTGAAAAATTCGCTTAAAATAATGGCCTTTATGCCGCTTGTAACGACATTTGTTATTGTAATGGTCGGGGTTATCGGAATATCAATGTTCCCTGATCTCACCAGGCTGAATAGTGAAAAAATAGTGCTTATAATTCTTGACGACTTGAAAGAGAAGATACCTGTATTCGGAATAGCATTAATTCTCTTTATTGCAGCTGCCCTTGCTGCAGTTATGTCTACAATTGACTCCGCCCTTCTGGCAATATCCTCTTTGTTCACACAGGATATTTACAGGCCTCTCAGGCCCGCTAGTTCAAACGCCCACCTTACTTTTATGGGCAAGCTTTTATCATGGATAATTATTGGATTAATGTGTTACGTTGCTATTATTCTCCCCCAGACCATATGGAAACTAATGGAAATAAAATTTGAGATTCTTTGCCAGGTCGCACCTGCAATTTTTCTTGGACTCCATTTTAAATCT
>JAUXJP010000081.1 GCA_030624695.1 Candidatus Dadabacteria bacterium
ATAAGTGAAGCTGTTTTGAATTCCATTATCGCAAAACATATTTCCTCTGTAATTTCTACCATGTTCTTACCGCTCATAACTTCAAGGACCTGTCCTTCGGCAAGTTTTGCGGATGCATCGGTTACTGCTTTAATAAGTTCGAGGTTCCCGCAATCCTGTATAAGCCCGAGTGCCTTTGCCAGCATAAAGTCGCCGACAAGTACGGTGGGTTTGTTGCCCCATGCAATATTAGATGAAGTTTTACCGCGCCTTACCTCTGCATCATCCACAACATCGTCATGAAGAAGAGTTGCTGTATGGATAAGCTCAAGTGCTGCCGCTGCTTTTATTCTTTCCTTACCATTAAGCAGTCCGCAGGAACCACTTGCAAGAAGAAGAACAGACGGCCTCAGCCTTTTTCCGCCGCTTCCAAGAAGGTATTTTGATACCTCGTAGACGAGGGGAACTTCAGACTGGATATTTTCTTCGATTACTTCTTCAACTTCCCTGAGGTCCTCGGCAATAAGTTTAAATATGTCGTTATAGTCCATAAGCCCGATTAAAATTATCTGAACAAAACTAATAGTCAAAGCATTTATTAATTAATTTCCGATTAATTGGTTAATATATTAGTACTAAAATGCACTGGCTAGATATCTTAATTATTACAGTAATTTTGTTTTTTTGCCTCATAGGAATAAGCCGCGGGCTTATCAGCCAGATTTTCTCTTTTGCAGCAATAATCGGTGGGTTTATTGCGGGGGTAATTCTGTATGACCTGGCCGGCAACCTTCTAATTCAATACAATCTGATTGAATCCAAGTCTACATCACTCCTGGTGGGTTTTATGCTCGTTGTCATAGCTGTGTTTGTCATTATTCAGATTCTTGGGTGGTTTACGGCTAGGGTAATAGGAAAGCTGAAGCTTGGCTGGCTCAACAGGCTGGTAGGCGGAGTGGTTGGTATTCTGATCGGAATTATTATCACTTTTTTCCTTCTTTCATGGCTTAATCTTTATGTAATTAAAGATGCTTCTGCAAAAAAAGATTCTGTAATGGCCCCTATAGTTGAAGAAGGGTATGGAATTATTATCACATATATTCCCGGCGACCTTGGCAAGGGCTACGAAGCAACAAAGAAAAAAATAAGGGAAGAAGGTGAAAAGGCCCTTTCAAGTATGAATGAAAATGAAAAATCTCAATCTGAACCAGTTAAATAATAGAATATATGAGGTCAATTTGGTAAAATAATAACGATGAACGGAATACTTACACTAGATGAATTTATTATACAGAGGCAGACAGAATTTGATTATTCCACAGGTGAATTTTCAAGAATATTAAGGGATATAGGTTTTGCAGGAAAGGTTGTTCACCGTGAGGTCAACAAGGCGGGCCTTGTAGAAATACTCGGCAAGACAGGGACAACAAACGTGCAGGGTGAAGAGGTACAGAAACTCGACGAATATGCAAACAACAGGTTTATCGAAGCGCTAAGGTTCGGAGGGGAATGTGCAGGGGTCTGTTCCGAGGAAAATGAAACATTTATTGCTTTTGATGATAAAAACTCCATAGACTCGAAATACGTAATTGCAATGGATCCATTGGATGGTTCATCTAATATAGATGTGAATGTGTCAGTCGGGACCATCTTTACCATATACAGGAGAAAATCAGGTTTTTTGGGTAAACCGTGCCAGCTTGAAGATTTTCTCCAGAGAGGCACAAGCCAGGTAGCTGCTGGATATATAATTTATGGTTCTTCAACCATGCTTGTTTATACTGCCGGGCACGGGGTAAACGGGTTTACACTGGATCCTTCAATTGGCGAGTTCTGCCTTTCCCATCCAAAAATACGGATTCCAAAGAAGGGAGTTTTTTATTCATATAATCACGGTAACTACACAAAGTTTGACGATAGTATAAGAAACTATGTTGACCACTGCTTTAAAGAAACTGTAAACGGCACGTCTTACGGCTACCGTTATGTTGGGTCTATGGTAGCGGATATTCACAGGAACCTTCTTAAAGGCGGAATCTTTATGTATCCCAAGACATCTGATGCTGTTAACGGGAAACTGAGGCTCGTATATGAGTGCAACCCTATGGCTTTTATTGTTGAGCAGGCAGGGGGCAGGGCCACAAACGGACACCAGAGAATAATGGAGATAGAGCCAAAGGAACTTCACCAGAGGACTCCTATCTTTATAGGCTCAGAGGACATGGTCCTGGAAGTCGAATCATTTTTATAAATTTCTATTTAGAAATTAAATCCAATTTTAATCATAATGAGCAAAGACTTACTCGAAAAAACAAATTTTATTGATCTCCCTGAACCCGTTCGTGGAAAGGTAAGGGACATCTTTGACCTTCAGGACAGACTCATAATTGTCACCACAGACAGAATTTCAGCTTACGATTTTATCCTCGCCAACGGTATACCCGGAAAGGGTAAAGTCCTGAACCGGATTTCAGAATTCTGGTTTGGCAAGACCGGCGGAATTATAGACAACCACCTTATATCAACAGATGTGGATGATTTCCCCCACGAGTTTCACCGTTATGCAGATGAGCTCGAGGGAAGAAGTATGCTCGTGAAAAAAACAAAGCCCCTCGAGATTGAATGCATAGTAAGGGGATACCTTTCGGGTTCAGGATGGAATGAGTACAGGGACACCGGAGCGGTATGCGAAATAACCTTACCAAAAGGATTACTTGAATCTTCAAAGCTTGATGCACCTGTATTTACACCTTCAACCAAGGCTGTTGACGGCGATCATGATGAAAATATTTCCTTTGAAAGAGCCTGCGAAATTATAGGTGTTGAGCTGGCCAATAAGGTCAGGGAAACAAGTATAAATATCTACAGTATGGCGAGGGACTATGCTATTGATAAGGGAATTATTATCGCAGATACCAAGTTTGAATTCGGCATAGAAGAAAACACCGAAAAATTAATCCTTATTGATGAGGTGCTTACCCCCGATTCGTCAAGATTTTGGCCATCAGATGATTACGAGCCCGGAAGAGGGCAGAAAAGCTTTGACAAGCAGTTTGTAAGGGACTATCTCAACTCAATAAACTGGGACAGGACACCTCCTGCGCCGGGGCTGCCGGCGGATATTGTACAAAAAACAAAAGCAAAATATGAATCAATGATCTGTTACTTATTAAATGACTGAAGAAGTAAAATCCCCCTGCAATGAACTTTGCCTCATTGATGAGGATACGGGACTTTGCCTCGGCTGCCTCAGGACCAGTGACGAGATTGCCTCGTGGCCAACATACACTAATGAGCAAAAGGAAAATGTTCTTAGCGAAATTAAAAACAGGAATATAGATTAAAGGATTATGAAAATCAGCATACTCGGATGCGGCTGGCTCGGACTGCCCCTCGCATGTGAATTAGTGAATAAAGGTGACCAGGTAAACGGATCGACCCGCGATCCGGATAAAATCGGCCAGATTAAAGAGCAGGGGATCAATCCATTTTTACTCGAACTTTCACCCGAAATGATCTGTGAAAACGCAGATGAATTCTTTGATTCAGAGATACTTATTCTCAATATTCCTCCCGCAAGGCGGGATGATATAGTTGATTTTCACCCAAGGCAGATCCAAAGTATTATTGATGCAGTTAATAGTTGCCCTGTAAAAAATGTGATATTTACAAGCTCAACTTCTGTATATCCCGAGCTAAACCGTGAAGTTGCAGAAGAGGAAACGGCGCAACCGCGAAAAAATTCCGGCAAGGCGCTTAAAATTGTTGAAAATATGCTCCTAAGTGAATTCGGCTTTAATACTACCGTACTCCGGCTTGCCGGCCTTGTGGGATATGACAGGAACCCAAGAAACTTCTTAAAAAAAAGAAGGGTTATTCGCAAGATAAATAGCCCGGTCAACCTGGTCCACAGGGATGACTGCATAGGTGTGATAATAGAAGTTATAAACCGTGGTATATGGGGAGAAGTATTTAACGTATGCTGTGATAATCACCCTAGAAGAATAGATTTTTATAAAAGTGAAGGTGAAAAAGCGGGCCTAGAGTTTGATGACCCGGGGGAGATGGAAACAGCTGACTACAAACTTGTAAGTAATAAAAAGCTGAAGGACAGCCTGAAATATAGTTTTAAATACCCTGACCCTCTAAATATGAAATAAATGCATATTTAACAATATGAAGTTATAATTACCTGTCTAAATGGATACAACCTTAAATCTTACCGAAACTACAAAAGAGATAGAACTCGACGATTCCAGTGTTGTAAAAATTCTTTACGGAGAATTGAATACAAACCTCAAGGATATTGAGAACCTTTACAATATAAAGGTACATTCAAGGGGTACGAAGCTGGTCCTTAAAGGCAAGGAGGAAGACCTTCAGAAAGCCGAAACCCTTATACATTCAGTATATGAACTTGTTAAAAAGGGCTATGTCCCTGATCCTGGAGACCTGGAGCTTGCATCGAGGGTGTTAACAGAAAGCACAACCAGCCTCGAAGAAATATTTCTCGATACAATATGCATATCTATCAGAAAAAAAATTATTACACCAAAGAGTATCAATCAAAAAGTCTACATCGAAGCAATAAGGAAAAATGACATAGTTTTTGGAATCGGCCCGGCTGGTACTGGAAAAACGTACCTCGCGATGTCAATGGCTGTTGCGGCATTTCTTAATAAAAAAGTAAACAGGATAATACTTGCAAGGCCCGCAGTGGAAGCCGGGGAAAAGCTAGGTTTTCTCCCGGGTGACCTTTACCAGAAAGTAGACCCTTACCTGAGACCACTTTTTGATGCGTTATATGAAATGATGGACTATGAAAAAGCATCGAGGCTTATTGAAAAAGGTGTAATAGAAATAGTACCCCTGGCTTTTATGAGGGGCAGAACACTAAACGATGCTTTTGTAATACTTGATGAAGCACAAAACACCACATCAACACAGATGAAGATGTTTTTGACAAGGCTTGGGTTCAGTTCTAAAGCAGTTATTACTGGTGATATTACCCAGATTGATTTAGATGAAAATGACAAATCAGGACTCATAGATGCTAAAAATATTTTAAGGGACATTAACGGAATTGAATTCGTATATTTCAGTAAGACTGATGTAGTAAGGCATCCTCTTGTGAAGAAAATTATAGAGGCTTATGACAATACAGAATAATTTGATTGTTTTTATAAAAGATCAGGTTAAATTATTTTTTCGGAGTTAACTATGAAAAAAATTGTTCTATCTACCCTTTTAACCGTTGTTTTATTCAGTGCATGTAATAAAACCTGGAATGACCCAAATGCTACGATGCCTGCTACAAAGCTTTCTATTATCACACTCCTTGCAGCTCCTACGGTGTATGACGGTGCGGGTGTAAACGTAAGAGGAATGGTGTGGGACATTGTCCATGATGACCTTGTTTACTCAAATGATGGTTATATAGAAACACTTTCATTTGTAGTATTTAAAGTTTCCAACAGAGAAGGCAATTATGTAAATGTGTACACAGAAAAAATGGATGACGTGAAAGAGGGTGACATGGTTGAAGTAGTTGGAATCTACAGAAGAAATTTTATATCAGAACTCAGAAGTTATACCAACGAAATTGAAGCTAAGAAAATAACAGTAATAAAATCAATGAATCATAAATACCAGGAAGGTTAGG
>JAUXJP010000084.1 GCA_030624695.1 Candidatus Dadabacteria bacterium
CAAGACTTTTATCTGCTTTTATTTCTCTTGCTACAACTACCTTTCCTGTAATTTCAGTATTAATATAAAGGGTTGAACCTATACCCTGCATATAAATCTCGTTATAGTTGGGTAGACCTGAAGGTAATGTAAAGCTTAAAATGTTTGAATTGGACGCGTTGGATATCATTGGGGCAACAACGCAAATAATGATTGAAAACAGAACTGTTTTTAGTAAATTTGTATTATTCATGGTGGGTAACAATATTACACTAAATTATAAGTTCATAAAGATTTTTTTAAAACTCTTGACAAAATAAATTATTCAAGTGCATAATATTAATACAAAAAGCAAAACTCTCTGAGATAATTCAAAGTAGTTGATCTTTTCCTAACATTTCATTGTACGAATAAATTCCATATGGTTATATAGGGGTCCGAATTAATGGCTAAAGTTACAAAACTTCACGCGAAAACCGCGAAAGCAGAAGAGGTTGAAAATACAAGTCCTTCCGGCAGTGATGTTGCCGTAAAGAAGGACACTCTTTTGAACCTTAACGAATTAAGAGATCACAAAAGTGCTGAATTAATAAAAATGGCACATGATGCCGGGGTAGAAGAAACATCCAGGATGACCAAGCAGGACGTTATATATGCCCTGCTTAAAGCACAGAGCAGCAAGGAAGGCGGCATAATTTTTGCCGAGGGTGTGCTGGAAATACTTTCAGAGGGATATGGATTTTTAAGGTCCCCAAAATACAGCTACCTGCCAGGACCTGATGATATTTATGTATCCAAATCTCAAATTCGTTCTTTTAACCTGAAAACGGGTGATACTGTCGGTGGACAGGTAAGACTGCCAAGAGACGGTGAAAAAAACCTTGCACTACTTAAAATTGAAACAGTTAACTTTCAATCCCCTGAGGTTTGCAGGGACCGTATTCCATTTTCAGAACTTGTACCACTGCATCCAGACGAAAAATTAATTCTTGAATACGAATCGAGTGAGTTCTGCACACGTGTAATTGACCTGTTTATACCAGTAGGTAAAGGCCAGAGAGCACTTATCGTAGCTCCTCCGAGAACGGGTAAAACAATTTTTCTTCAGAGAATCGCAAACGGAGTTACGGATAATAACCCTGAAGTTAAACTAATAGTACTTCTAATAGACGAAAGGCCTGAAGAAGTAACGGATATGGAAAGGTCTGTTAAAGGGGAAGTGGTAAGCTCTACTTTTGATGAACCGGCTTTAAGGCACATCCAGGTTTCTGATATGGTGATAGAAAAAGCCAAGAGATATGTAGAACATGGCCAGGATGTAGTTATTCTCCTGGACAGTCTTACAAGGCTTGCAAGGGCAAGTAACACGGTAACCCCTGCAAGCGGAAGGGTGCTTTCAGGCGGTATGGAAGCAAATGCATTGCAGAGGCCTAAAAGGTTCTTTGGTGCTGCCAGGAATACGGAAGAAGGCGGCAGTCTTACAATAATTGCAACCGCACTGATAGATACGGGAAGCCGTATGGATGAGGTTATTTTCGAAGAATTTAAAGGTACCGGCAACATGGAGCTTTATCTTGACAGAAGGCTTGCCGATAGAAGGGTTTTCCCGGCAATAGATTTACAAAGATCAGGTACAAGAAAGGAAGAACTGCTACTCACAGAAGAAGAACTCAACAGGGTATACCTGCTTAGAAAAATACTGAATCCTATGAACACCACTGAAGCTATGGAATTTTTATTGGAAAAAATGAGAGGTACCAAGTCTAATAAAGAGTTCCTAAAGTTAATGAATCACTAATATATTCTATATTTTTATCAGAATATCATCGCCTTCAACTTTTAATTCATAAACTTCAACAGGTTCTATTGCAGGAAGGCAAATCGCCTCACCCGTTTTAACATCAAACTCGGCCCCGTGATAAATACAGACGATATTTTCTCCTTCAATATCACCATCTGCAAGTGGGAATGTTTCGTGGCTGCACTCATCCCTGAATGCGTAGTAGTTGTTATTAATGTTGCAGATTGCTATACCTATACCATCTAAATAAAAAGGCATAACTTCGCCGTCTATTATTTCAGAGGTTTTAGCAATTTTTTGAAATTCAGCCATATTCGTTACTCCTGCCCGGTGAATTATATTATGCTATTTTTATTTGGATGCCACTCTTAAAAATAAAACCCCATACATTGTCTTTAATTATTTATTAGTTGTCAGTTCTGTTAAGAAACCAGCTGTCAGCATATTTTTCCAGGTATTCTCTTAAAGGTAAAAGGGACATATTCGAAAAGCTTTCCCCCGTAAATCCCTTAACCATTATCGTTTCAGCCTCTTTTTTCGGTATGCCTCTGGATTGAAGATAAAAAATTGCGTTTTCGTCCATCTGCCCGATAGTTGCTCCGTGCGTACATTTTACATCGTCATTATATATCTCGAGCTGTGGTTTAGTATCAATCTGGGCTGAATCGGACAGAAGAAGGTTCCTGTTTGTCTGCTTTGCATCAGTTTTCACTGCCCCCTCATGTACTATTATTCTCCCGTGAAATACCCCGCGAGAATTATCATCGAGCACCCCGTTATAAATCTGCCTGCTGTCACAGTGAGGGCTTGCATGTTCAACTCTCATAAAATTGTCCATGTGCTGGCGGCCATTGGACATATAAAGCCCGTTTATTAAAGAATTTCCGCCTTCCCCTGCGAGTACAGGATGTACATTGTTCCTCACAATTGCCCCGCCGAATAATATGGAATGGGACTTGATATTACTGTATTTTTCCTGCTGGACCCTAAGGGTAGAAATATTAAATGCCTTTTTACTTTCAAACTCAAGAAGGAAGTGCTCCATATTACTGTTTTCGCCTACAGATACTTCGGAAACAACATTTGAGAAATATGTGGTTTCGGAAGTAGATACGTAATGTTCTATTACCTTTAATTCACTGTTTTTACCTACAACTATCAGGTTGCGGGAGTTTACCATTGATTGCTCATCTTCATGTGAAATATAAAGTGCATGCACCGGTTTGTTCACAGAAATCGAGTCCGGCACGTGTATAAAAATTCCATCTTCAAAAAATGCCGTGTTTAAAGCATTAAAGGCTTCAGTTTCAAAGTCTAAAAACTTGCCGAAATATTCTGATAAAACTTCCTTTTTAACATCTTTCGCCTCGGAAAGTGTCGTTATTGTTACACCTTCAGGTATCTGTTCAATTTGTGACAATTCTTTACTGAACCTGCCGTTTATGAATACAAGAAGAAAAGTTTCAAGATCTTTAATTAAAAATGTTTTTAACATAACGGGGTCAATGTTAATACCGTTATCGTTTATTTTAAAGTTTGCTTTTGAAACGGGAGTGAGGTTGGTAAATCTCCAGTCTTCATCCCTCATCGTCGGATAACCGAGTTCAGCAAATTTATTTATAGCGTTTTTCCTTAATTCAGAAATTTCCCCAATACCACTAAAAATGTCTTTCTTCTTAAACTCTTCGAAACCACTCAGGTAACTACCAATTTCACTGTTTAATTCAATACTCATTTCTTCTCCTATGCATTAGCCGCTTCTTCTAACCAGCCGTAACCCTTTTCCTCAAGTTCAAGTGCCAATTTCTTTCCCCCGGACTTTACTATTTTTCCGTTTACAAGCACGTGTACAAAATCCGGCACAATATAATTAAGCAATCGCTGATAATGTGTAATTATCAGAAAAGAACGTTCGGGGCTTCTCATTGAATTTACGCCCTCGGAAACAATTTTTACTGCATCAATATCAAGTCCGGAATCTGTCTCATCCAGTATTGAGAGCTTAGGTTCCAGAATCTGCATCTGAAAAATTTCATTCCTCTTTTTCTCACCACCGGAAAAACCTTCATTTACAGATCTTTTTAATAAATCGTCTTCCATGTGCAGTTTTTTCATCTTGTCCCTTGCGAGTTTCCCGAATTCAACATGTTTAAGAGGTTTTAAACCGTTATATTTTCTTATTGAATTAAGAGCTTCTCTAAGAAGGTAGGTATTTGCCACACCCGGTATTTCTATCGGATACTGAAAGGCAAGGAATATCCCTTCACAAGCCCTCTCCTCTGGTTTAAGTTCGGTAAGGTCTTTTCCCCTGAAGAGGATTTCCCCTTTTGTAATTTCATATAAATCCCTACCCGCTAGCACCTGTGCCAGAGTACTTTTACCTGACCCGTTTGGCCCCATAATTGAATGAATTTCACCTTTATTTATGGTCAGGTTGACCCCCTTTAAAATTTCTTTTCCCTCAACTTCTACATGCAAATCCGTTATCTCAAGCATTTATGCTGCTCCTCTATTGAAATATATATATAATTAGGAATTAAATATAAGTGGAATTCTATCCTACACTGCCTTCAAGGCTTATGCTAAGAAGCTTCTCGGCTTCCACTGCAAATTCAAATGGAAGCTCCTTAAAAACGTCCTTGCAGAAACCGTTTACAATCAGCGAAACCGCGTCTTCTGCAGAAAGGCCCCTTTGCTGGCAATAAAAAATCTGGTCGTCACCAATTTTTGATGTTGAAGCCTCATGTTCCATATGGGCAGTTGAATTCTTTACCTCAATATATGGAAAAGTGTGTGCTCCGCAATTATCGCCAATCAGCATGGAATCACACTGAGTGTAGTTCCGTGCCTTTTCCGCATTCTTTTCAATCTTGACAAGGCCCCTGTAAGTGTTGTGACCCTGTCCGGCAGAAATTCCTTTTGATACAATATTACTTCTTGTATTTTTACCAATATGAATCATCTTGGTTCCGGTATCAGCCTGCTGCTTATTGTTTGTAAGTGCAACTGAGTAGAACTCTCCAATTGAATTATCACCCTCAAGTATACAGCTCGGGTATTTCCAGGTTATTGCCGAACCGGTCTCTACCTGGGTCCATGAAATTCTTGAATTATCTCCCAGACAGTGCCCTCTTTTTGTTACAAAATTATATATTCCGCCTTTACCTTCTTTATCTCCGGGATACCAGTTTTGGATCGTTGAGTATTTTATGGTTGCGTCTTTATGTGCAATAAGTTCAACTACCGCGGCATGAAGCTGGCTTTTATCCCTTTTTGGAGCCGTACAGCCTTCAAGATAGCTTACATAACTCCCCTCCTCAGCAATGATTAAGGTCCTTTCAAACTGTCCTGTGTTCTCAGCGTTGATTCTGAAATAGGTTGATAGTTCCATAGGGCACCTTACTCCCTTAGGAATATATACAAAGGAACCATCTGTAAATACTGCAGAATTCAGTGCGGCATAGAAATTGTCTTTCTGTGGAACAACATATCCAAGATACTTCTGAATTAGTTCCGGATGTTCTTTCACTGCTTCGGAGATTGAACAAAAGATAACTCCGTCTTCAGCCAGCTTTTCCTTAAATGTTGTAATAACGGAAACACTGTCAAATACCGCATCTACTGCTACTCCGGCTAGCATTTTTTGTTCTTCAAGTGGAATTCCCAGTTTGTCATATGTCTCTCTTATTTCCGGGTCAATATCATCCAGGCTCTCAGGTTTGGGATTGTTCGAAGGTTCTGCATAGTAACTTATATCGTTAAAATCAATTTTTGGGTACGAAATAAAAGCCCAGTCAG
>JAUXJP010000165.1 GCA_030624695.1 Candidatus Dadabacteria bacterium
GAAGAGGAAGCTGTTTTTAAGCAATGGATTAAGGATAACAATGAAAATCTGAATTGGGGAAATTTTGCCCGGGAAAATGTACTTAATCCTGAAATATTAAATAAATCTCTATCACTTGGAAGCAGTTTCTTGGTAAATAATCAAAAACCTGCCGGTAATTTTAATTATGAATATGATTTTGAGACGAAGACATTTGCCTCGGGAGATAACCAGGTCCGTCAGGCTGGTGCACTTTGGGGAGTTGCCCTCATTTTTGCATATAACCAGGACCCGGATCTAAAAAAAGCACTTGATAAGAGCCTTGAATTTTTTTTCAAATTTACCAAAGAGGGTAATGTGCCTGGATCAAGGGCAATTTTTTATAAAAATGAAATAAACAGCAAAACGGGGACCGTTGCACTTGTATCTCTTGGTATCATTGAATACCTGTATGCTGAAAAGGCCGGACTGCTAAAGCTCAAAGATTCATACAGGCAAACACTTGAAGACAATCTTCGTGGATACATACAGCACCTTCTTTCAATACAGCTTGAAAATGCACATTTTGCCGATTCCTATACTTCTCATGAGAAAACAAATTATCATTCAAATAAGTATAATCCCTATGCTGATGGAGAAGTACTTCTTACCCTGATAAAAGCTGTAAAGTACCTTGGTTATGAAGAATTAAAACCTGTATTCGAGGACTCGGCATTTTTAATAGCCAAAGATTATACTATGGACCAGTGGCCCAGGGATCCTGATTCTAACCTGACAAAAGGCTTTTACCAGTGGAGCAGTATGGCATTTTGGGAATACCAGGATACTGGCTGGAAGGACTCGGAATATTACGGTGACTATGTTGAGAATATGGCATGGTGGATGATTTTTACGCACAGGACACTTCAAAGGACGAGGAATACTGCTTATGCATATGAAGGTATTATTCATGCCTACGAGATCGCAAAATCAGAAAATAATGAAAGTGCCAAAAGTACACTTGCTTTTACAATTGATAGGGGCCTTACAAAGCTAACGAGCTGGCAGGTTGGCGGACCACTTGAGAGCAGAAACAAGTTCCTGAGTTCTTTCAATGAATTTCCCCCGGTTGCTATTGGGGGAATAATGAACCATAGGAAGGAACCGTTACTTAGGATAGATGTTACCCAGCACCAGATGCATTCAGTTATTTTAGCACTTAAATATCGCTACAATAATTAATTGTTATAAAACAATAAAATGAACTATCCCGATAATTCCTTTTTCGACGAAAAGGACCTGTTAATATTAACAAAAGAGTTTTGCATAGAAGGAGCCGATATTGTACATCCTGTTTATACTGGAGTTATAAACGATACATACGTTGTTGAGTCTTCCTCTACAAATCAGAAATATATACTTCAGAGACTCCATAAGATATTCTCATTTGACCTACTTTTTGATATTGAGGCAGTTACTTCCCGCCTGGCTTTGAATGGAATTATGACTCCCCGGCTTATTTATACCCGGAACGGACTTCCAGGGATTGAGAAAGGTCAGGAGATTTGGCGTATGATGACATTTATTCCCGGGAGGACGGTAAGTAAAGCCAGTTGTCCCCTTGCTGAGACGGCAGGCACAATGCTTGCCCGGTATCATAAGGTATTTGTGGGCTTTGATTACAAGTTTAAACATAACCTTCCTGGATTTCATGATGCTGAAAGCAGTATTAAAAGACTAATATCAACAAAATCAAGATTCAGTAATACAGAAAAGAATAAACAACTTGAAGATTTAATTCGCTTTGTCTTTGATCAGTATGACAAAAAGGCTTTTGATTTAAGTGGCCTTCCAAACAGGCTGGTTCATGGTGACCCTAAATTAAGTAACTTTATATTTGATAATTCTGAAGACAAAGCAATTTGCCTTGTGGATCTTGATACATTCTCAAATGATAATGTGGCAGTTGAACTCGGAGATGCTGTAAGGAGCTTTTGCCACATGCAGGATGTGGATAGTGCCCCGTTTAATAAAGATATCTTTGCCGCATTTATAAGTGGTTATATGTCAGCTGCTGATTTTTTAACAAACCAGGAAATTTCTGATATTATAAAAGGGGTAAAATTTGTAACACTTGACCTGTGTGCAAGGTATATTACCGATGCTTATGAAGAAAAATATTTTAAGCTCGACTCTTCAAAGTACAGTTCACTTTATGAACAAAACAGTGTAAAAGCTTCAAACCTTGTTAGTTTTTACAATGAAATAAATAAAAATGAACAGCAATTAAACGACCTTGTCAAAAACTGTTGTTCCAATTAAAAATTATTGAGTTCCTATTTTTACTATGGTAGTATGCAACACTAATTTTCATACCGGAAAGGAGAATACATTATGGGTATCAAACCAGATCACTGGATAAGAAAGATGGCATTGGAAGAAAAAATGATTGAACCATTTGTTGAAGGACAGGTCAGCAAGGGAGTGATCTCTTATGGGCTATCTTCTTATGGCTACGATATTAGGGTAAGTGACGAATTTAAAGTCTTTACCAATGTTCATAATTCTATGGTTGACCCCAAAAATTTTGATGAAAAATCTTTTGTAGATATAAAGGCCCCTGAGTGTATTATCCCGCCTAACTCATTTGCACTTGCAAGGACAATAGAATATTTTCGTATACCAAGGAGTACTATTACAGTATGCCTCGGAAAATCTACTTATGCACGTTGCGGGATTATTGTAAACGTGACTCCTTTTGAACCTGAGTGGGAAGGATTTGTTACCCTGGAAATCTCAAATACTACGCCTATTCCTGCCAAGATTTATGCCAACGAGGGGATTGCACAGGTGCTTTTTTTTGAGGCTGATGAAGTATGTGAAACTTCATATGCAGATAAAAAAGGAAAATATCAAAAACAGACTGGCATAACAATACCAAGAATTTCTTAATTTATAGTTAAGAACTGAAAAAAACTGTGTTATTCAGAAGGCTTATAAATGTTTCTAAAACCCCTGATTTTATTTACTTTTATACTATTTTCGTTTAACTTTTTCTATCCCTTCCAATTTGCATGGAGGCTCGTAATTGAAATAAGAAAATATAGATCCAAATGACCGAAGTTCCTTATAAAAATTACCCGAAAACGACTCATATACAGCTGAACAAATTAAAGTATTACCCGGACTTGAAGCCATAAGAAAAAGGCCGGACATGTATATAGGTGATACAAGTGTAAGAGGTTTCCACCATCTTGTATTTGAAGTGCTTGACAATAGCGTTGATGAGGCACTTGCCGGCTTTTGCGATGAGATAAAAGTAACTATCCACGTGGACGATAGTATTACCATAGAAGATAATGGAAGAGGGATCCCTGTCGATGAACACGAAGAGACAGGAGTGTCTGCTGCGGAAGTGGTAATGACGCAGCTTCATGCAGGAGGAAAGTTTGAGGGCAAGGTCTACCAGGTGTCGGGCGGTCTTCACGGGGTTGGTGTTACAGTTGTAAATGCACTTTCCGAATATCTCACACTTGAAATCAGGAGAGAGGGCAAAGTCTGGTTCCAGAAATACGAAAAAGGCGAATCAGTCTCAGAGCTTAAGGAATCCGGGACAACGGAAAAAACCGGTACAAAGATCA
>JAUXJP010000259.1 GCA_030624695.1 Candidatus Dadabacteria bacterium
ATATGGCAATAAAATCAGTATCATTGCCGGGGCCTGTCCATGTTACGGCGACCTTGTCATAAGAAACGATCTGATCTGGCGCATCAAGAGTCGCGGTCACCTCTGTCAGGGTAATCGGTACACGGGCAAGTGTAATATACTTTTGCCCGGTCAGGTAGCGGACCTCGTAATTTCCAGTCTCTTCCGGAGTGGATAATGTTAAGTATACTTTGCCGTCCCTGTCTTTCCTGCTGTTTTTAGTATATGTGTAGTTCTTATAAGTACCTTCTTCTGCATCTGCAGTGACAATAGTGATAAAGTCTCTGTCATTATCAGGGCCTGTCCAGAATACATTGAACTTTGAACCCGAACTTACTTTATCCTGCACTTCAATTGCAGCTTCGGTTGAAGTAATATTGAGGGGTATACGAGCGAGTGTCTTATAGCTCTGTGCTGTCAGATACCGTATCTCGAAATACCCAGCTTCGTCGGGGGTACTAAGTGTAATGTATGATTTTCCATCCCTGTCCTTCTTACTTTTATTTAAATAAGAATATTTACCGTATTTTCCTTCCTCGGCATCTGCTTCTATTATCGTAATAAAATCACGGTGATTATCCGGGCCTGTCCAATATATATTTATATTTGACCCTGCAGTCACTTCAGGCGGGGCTTCGAGGGTCGCATCTGAGGCTGTTACGGTGATAGGAGTCCTTCCAAGTGTGTAGTATTTCTGGCTTGAAAGATATCTTACTTCGTAAGATCCCGCATCGTCTGGTGCCTTCAAATTAACATACAGATTGCCGTCACGGTCTTTTTTGGCCCTTTTTGTATATGTATAGTTTTTGTATTTCCCCTCATTGGCATTAGCCTGGATTATAGTGATAAAATCCTGCCTGTTATCGGGGCCGGTCCAAAGTACTTTAAATTCTGACCCGGCTACAACTTCCGATGGTGCCTCAACTGTGGCTGTTGTCTCCAGTATTGTGATTGGTACTCTTTCCAATGCGGTATATGTAGCCCCGTCTATATATCTGAGTTCATATTGTCCGGGTTCATCCGGTGCACGAAATGTTACAACTTCACCCCTCTTTGCGAACACGTAGTTCCTGTATTTCCTGTCCTCCATATCAACTTCAGCAATTGATATAAAATCATGCTTATTGTTTGGCCCGGTCCATGTGAGTTCAAAATCAGATCCGGCTGGTACCTCGGGCGGTGCTTCAATGGTGATCTGAGAAAAGGAAGATTGCGTATAAAATAAAAATAGAAATACTGTAAGGATTAATGTAGATAAAAATTTCATAAAGACTCCCCTAACTTTTTATAAAGATTTAAAGGGGGAGTTTATATAAATTTGAGAATATTTTCAATAAGACAGCAAGAACTATATAGTCCTTCCGACTGCGGCTGCTACGGGAGCTGCTTTTTTCATGAGGTCTTCAAACTTTTCAGGTTTGAGTGATTGGCCGCCGTCGCTTACTGCAATTTCAGGATTATTGTGAACTTCAATTGAAAGTCCGTCTGCACCTGCTGCAATGGCTGCAAGGGTCATAGGGGTTACATACTGCCAGTAGCCTGTACCGTGACTTGGGTCTGCAAATACAGGTAAGTGGGTTTTTTCCTTTAGTACCGGTATGGCATTAAGGTCGAAAGTATTTCTAGTAGCTGTTTCAAAAGTTCTGATTCCCCTTTCACATAGTATTACGTTAGGGTTGCCTTCTGATAGAATATATTCAGCACACATTAAAAATTCATTTATTGTAGTGGACATTCCTCTTTTTAGTAAAACAGCTTTCTTTGATTTGCCTACAAGTTTGAGAAGTGCATAGTTTTGGGAATTTCTAGCCCCGATCTGCAGTACGTCGGCATATTCTTCAAGAAGTTCTATATCGTCCGGGTCCATAAGTTCGGTTACTATTGGGAGGCCTGTTTCTTCTCTTGCTGCTGCAAGAAGCTTTAAACCTTCTTTTCCAAGTCCCTGGAAAGAATAGGGTGAAGTCCTGGGCTTAAATGCACCACCTCTAAGCATTGTTGCACCGGATGCCTTTACGGATTTGGCAATCTCCATAAGCTGTTCTTCATTCTCAACTGAACAGGGGCCTGCAATAACTGTTATATTCTTGTCTCCAACAATAGTTCCCGCTACTTTTACGGGAGAAGTTGATCCCTGTACTTCCCTGCTGGCAAGTTTATAGGGCTGTTCAATTGGTACAACCTTATCCACCCCGTTGTACTGTCTTAAAACTTCAGCATGATGCGGTTTGCCGCGGTCATCGCCTACAACACCAATAACTGTCCTTAAAATACCCTCTATCGGATGGGGTTTATAGCCCAGTTCTCGAATAAGAGATTTAACTTTATCAATTTCCTCTTTAGTTGCCTCATTCTTCATTACAACAATCATGGAAAAAGCCTCCGGTTTTATATAAAAGAGTTAATACTATTACATTGAAATAATTAATGTCAACGTGTGAAATACCAATATTTTCTTTTGTTTTAGGGCTTATTCTTTGTTTAATCCCCAATATAAATTCGATTGATAAAATAGATAATAGAGATTATTCTTTTGATAGTTCAACGAGG
>JAUXJP010000070.1 GCA_030624695.1 Candidatus Dadabacteria bacterium
ATGTCTGAGAGAACAAAAAAAATAGGCCAGTACGATAAGGATTTTATCTGGCACCCTTTTACCCAGATGAAAGATTACGAGGAAAAGGACCCGTTAGTAATAGAAGATTCTGATGGGGCCTATCTGATTGATTCCGAGGGTAACAGATATATTGACGGGGTATCTTCGCTCTGGGTTAATGTTCACGGGCATAAAGTACCCGAAATAGACAGTGCTATAACCGAGCAACTTAAAACACTTGGCCACAGCACTTTACTAGGCTTAACTAATCCACCTGCTGCGGAGCTTGCCAAAGAGTTAATTGAACTTTGCCCAAAGGGGATGAAAAAGGTTTTTTACTCAGGAGATGGGGCATCTGCAGTCGAAGTAGCCATAAAAATGGCTTTTCAATACTGGCAACATAAGGGGAAACCTGAAAAAACTAAATTTGTATATCTAGACAACGGTTATCATGGCGATACACTGGGAGCAGTCTCGGTTGGCGGTATAGATATATTTCATTCAACATTCAAACCCCTTCTTTTTGAATCTTATAAAGCTCCATCTTATTATTGCTACAGGTGTCCTTTAAATAAAACTTATCCCTCCTGTAATTTAGCATGTGCTGATGAGTTGGGGAAAATTCTAGACAAAAACAGTAGTGATATTGCAGCCTTGATAATGGAGCCCTATGTGCAGGCTGCCGGCGGAATGATAGTTTCCCCGGAGGGCTATCTTAAGAAAGTAAGGGATTACTGTGATAAATATGATGTATTGCTGATTGTTGACGAGGTTGCTACTGGTATGGGAAGGACCGGTAAAATGTTTGCATGTGACCATGAGAATGTAACACCCGATATGCTTGTACTGGGTAAAGGGTTAACAGGGGGTTACTTGCCTCTTTCCGCTACGATTACCACACAGGAAATATATGATGAGTTCCTGGGAAATTATGATGAGTATAAAACATTCTTCCACGGCCACAGCTATGCCGGTAATCCGATTGCCTGCGCTGCAGCAATAGGTAATTTACAGGCATTTGAAAATAACTCTACCCTGGAGAAACTGGAAGAGAAAATAGAACTGCTTGAGGATGAACTAAAAGAATTTAATTCCCTTAAGCACGTAGGAAATGTCAGGAATAAAGGTTTTATGGTAGGGATAGAACTTGTTGCAGACAAGGGATCAAGGAAGGAATATATGCCTGAATTAAAGATGGGGTGGCAGGTTGCTGACAGGGCTCTCGAAGACGGCGTACTTCTAAGGCCGCTGGGCAATGTTGTTGTGTTAATGCCTCCTATTGGTATCCCGACTGCCGACTTAAAAAAAAACTCATACAGGTTACATATCAATCGATTAAAGATGTAACTGATGAAAATGAACTTTAATTAATAAGATGGAATGCCTAGAATGGATAAACGATGAACTTAAGCAGGTTCATGATAACAAACTTTTCAGATACCTGACAGAACTACAGTGCGGCCAGTCTCCCGAAGTTACTATTGGCGGGAAAAAATATTTACTCCTTGCTTCAAATAGCTATCTTGGATTATCAGTTGACCCGAGAGTTATCCAAGCTGCAGGAGAGGCACTTGAGAAGTATGGAACAGGAAGCGGCGGTTCAAGACTTGTAAGCGGCAGTTCTGATCTTCACCGCCAGCTTGAAGAGAAAATTGCCAGTTTCAAAAATACAGAATCTGCGATTCTTTTCAGCTCGGGTTATCTTGCTAATATAGGGACAATTTCATCCATGGTAGGGCCGGACGATTTTGTTTATAGTGACGAATTAAACCATGCATCCATTATTGACGGCTGCAGGCTCTCAAAGGCCAGGTTAAGAGTATACAGGCACCTTGACCTGGACGAACTTGACTCATTATTATCAAAAGACCATCAATCCAGAAAAAAACTTGTTGTTACCGATACCGTTTTTAGTATGGACGGCGATCTTGTTGAATTACAAGAGTTAACAGAATTATGTGAAAAACATAATGCAATGTTGATGGTTGACGAAGCCCATGCAACGGGCGTACTTGGTGAAAGGGGCAGCGGAGCCACAGAACATTTTAGAGTTGAAGACAAAGTACCGATAGTTATGGGTACACTATCCAAGGCAGTTGGTTCACTTGGAGGATATATAGCAGGCAGCAGCGAACTAATAGACTATATAAGAAACAGAGTAAGAAGTTATATCTTTGATACATCACTTCCTGCATCGAGTCTCGCTGCTTCAATAAAATCTATTGAAATCATAGAGACCGAAAAGGAGTCACGGGACCATTTGTGGAAAATGATAAGTAAATTTAAAATCGGTTTAACTGAACTTGGGTATAACGTTATACCTTCTGATTCTGCAATCATTCCAATACTTACCGGTAATCCAGAACCTACATTGCAATTGGCTGACGATTTAAGAAAAGAGGGAGTCTTTACTCCGGCTGTAAGGCCGCCATCTGTTGCTCCCGGGAAATGCAGGATAAGAACATCGCTTATGTCTTCACATACTGAACAGCATATAGAAAAAGCGCTTAGTGCTTTTGAAAAAGTCAGGTAATCAGACTCAGTAAAACATTCTTTTTTCAGCTTTTCCGCCCACACAATTGAATTTATACCTTACTACTTTTGGTTTCCTATTAAAGTCAAAGTTCAATTCAGTGATTCTATGAATTGTTGTAGAAAGAAATACTTCACCATCTTCGCCAATTTTTCTGCAGTATTTAGCTGCAATTCTTTTTGGAATATCAAGTTTCAGTTCGCGTCTCTTTTCACCGCCGATTCTGAGCAGCCACCTAACATCATAAAAGCGAAGTTGAAAAAGGTTGTACCTTACAGAGTCAGGGAGAAAGTTTTTAGGGTCAAGCTCTATTTTAGAATCATTCCCAGCTGGTATAAAGTAAGCTTCTTTTTCTATTTTGAAGTTAAACCTGCTTATCCAGTCAAAAAGCTGGTAGTTCTGCATTACACCGGCAACCCATAATACCTTGGTAGGGATATCTGCAATTACTTTTACATACGGTATGTGGCGGGTTGTTGATGTTATTACCAGTATAAAAAAAATTATTGCAAAAATTGCAGAATAATTAAATTTTTTAACTTTTCCAAGAGTATCAAAAATAGCTGTATTTTTATGAAGATAGTCCATTAACTCTTCCCTGAAGAAAAGTAAGGCTGAGCCCATCATGGCAATATTTGCAAATGGTATTCGCAGGGTAGAAATTATAAAGAGGTGAAAAGAAACCATGAGTAAAAGCCCGAGATATTTTAGCCTCGAACCTTTCCTGAGTAAGAGTAAAAACGGAAGTATAACCTCAACAAATAGTGACATGTATGTTGCAATCCTGATGATTTCCAGATGTTCAGGTTTTATATAATAGGAAACCCTGGAAATTGGAATCAGGAGTATCGGGTAAAGTGCGAATCCTGTGTACCACATTTCACTGAATATTTTTTCCATACCTGCATAAAAATAAATCCAGCAAATATTAAGCAAAAAAAGTTTTATTCCGATATCCGGTATTTTTTTGTTTGCCCATAGTTTCCATGAGCCGCTGCCATTTTTTATATATTCACTAATGTTCAGCGTGTTGCCGGATGGGAGCAGTATCAGCCAGAATAAGACAAGGTGCATTGCAACATCATCTACATATATGACTGAAAAGTTCCATTTCTGGACTGTTGAAGCAGCGAGAAATAATAGGAACGATATAAATCTCGGATAAATCCCCAAAAGCAACAAACTGGAAAATACTGTTGCTGATCCCAGTATAAATTTAAAATAAATATCAGAAGGATCAGGTGGTATGAGGTTAATTTTCAGAAACCACCAGTGTTTTAGGAAATATTCGTGGTTTATCAGGCCGTTTTGACTGCTAAAATCCGCAATATCATTATAAAGAGAATAAAAATAAAAAATACAGAGAAAACCGAATATAACCCTGAAAATATCCAGGGGGAGTGCCCAGGTTTCTGTATAAAACCATGATTTTATTTTATTGTATTTACTCACAGGGTAAATCCTGATTATTACTGAAAATAAGAGGTTAATTTATTTCTTTTTGATTTCAATAGTTTAATCTCATTTATTAACAAAGATTGTTGAATTTCATTGAATTGACTTTTAACCTGTCTTACTTAGAATTGTCATTTTAATAAAAACTGCGAGGTGAATTATATGGACTGGGGCTTAAAGAACAGATTATCAAAGATTATACAACCTGATACGGGAAGGGCAGTGATGCTTGCTTTTGATCACGGCTATTTTCTTGGCCCGACACACAGGCTTGAAGAACCGGAAAAGACTATAACTCCTCTTATTCCATATGCTGATACTATCATGCTTACAAGAGGCGTACTCAGGACCTCTGTTGATCCTAAAGCCGATACAAACGTAGTCCTTAGAGTATCCGGGGGAACAAGTATAATAGGGCCGCACCTTGAGAACGAAGGTATTACTACTTCATTTGAAGAAGCACTTAGGCTAAATGTTGCAGGTGTTGGAATATCAGTATTTATAGGAAGTGAACATGAGCGCCAGACTTTGCTTAATCTTTCAGAGCTTGTAAACCAGGGAGAAAGATACGGCATGCCCGTACTTGGAATTACCGCGGTAGGTAAGGAACTCGAAAAAAGGGATGCGAGATACCTCTCTCTTTGCTGCAGAATATGTGCAGAACTTGGGGCCCATATTGTAAAAACATATTACTGCGATGAATTTGAAAAAGTTACTTCGAGCTGCCCGGTACCAATTGTAATCGCCGGTGGGCCTAAACTGGAAACGGAAATGGACGTTTTTAATATGACACATAGTGCTATTCAGCAGGGTGCAGTTGGTGTAGATATGGGCCGAAATATTTGGCAGAATGACAATCCTGTTGCTGTTATAAGAGCCATTAGGGCCATTGTACATGAAAACGAGACAGCTGAGCAGGCATATAAACTGTTTGAAGCTGTTAAGAACGGTGAGGTCTAATTTATTGAAAGCTGCAATGTATTATACTAATAATGATATCAGGGTAGAAGAAATTCCTATGCCTGATATTCAAAGCGGCGAAATCCTGATGAGAGTCAAATCCAGCGGTTTATGCGGAAGTGACTTAATGGAATGGTACAGGCTGCCAAAAGCACCTTTGGTACTAGGACATGAAGTCGCAGGGGAAATAGTAAAAGTAGGAAAGAGTGTAAATAATTTCAAAGAAGGAGACAGGATTGTTACTACTCATCACGTACCCTGCAACAGCTGTTACTACTGTCTTACTGACAGACATACTGTATGCCCTTCTATTAAATCCACCTATTTTGACCCGGGAGGGTTTTCTGAATACCTTAGAATTCCTGAAGTAAATGTTGAGAAAGGAACTTTCTTGCTTGATGAAACTGTTTCATACGATGAAGGGTCCTTTGTTGAACCGCTTGGATGTGTTGTAAGGGGCCAGCGTGTAGCGGGATTTGAGCCGGGAATGAGCGTTGCAGTAATAGGAAGCGGTATTACCGGAATATTAAATCTTCAGTACGCAATATCACAGGGATCATCTTATACCTGTGCAATAGACATTAATGAATATAAATTAAATTCTGCTTTAAAATTCGGGGCAGATGATGCATTTTATTCCAATGATAATGAATTAATTGAAAAAATCATACAAAGAAATGGAAGGCTAATTGATTTTGTTATTGTTTGTGCCGGTGTTGACCCTGCCATAAAGCAAGCGATTAAACTTGCTGATAAGGGTGGAACAATACTTTATTTTGCACCCTCAGAACCGGATTACGAATTTAAAACCAATTTTAATGAACTTTGGTGGTCTGGAGTAAAAATAATAAGTTCTTATGCAGCAGCACCTGCGGATCTTCGAATGGCACTAAAATTGATACAGTATCAAAGAGTAAATGTTTCAGATATGGTAACGCATAATTTACCTCTGTCTGAAATTGAAAAAGGTTTTAAAATGGTCGGAGAATC
>JAUXJP010000153.1 GCA_030624695.1 Candidatus Dadabacteria bacterium
CGTGATAATGCATACGGTATGATTAAGTGGAAGCAGGCCGGTATGGGATTTGATAATTTTGGTCTTGATTATGGCAACCCCGATTTTGTGAAATATGCAGAGAGTTATGGAGCCTGCGGTAAAAGGGTAGGAAGCAACAGGGAATTATTTACCGTACTTGATGAATGCCTTAATTCTAAAGGTGTTCATATTGTTGAAGTGCCGGTGGATTATTCAGAAAATGAAAAAGTATTAATTGATGAGCTTCAGAATCTAACCTGTGAACTTATATAAATAAGGAGACAACATGGCTACCAAAAAACTACAGGTATTAACTGCTTTTGATGAAACATTAATAAGGGAATTACCTTATGACGGCCCGGCAAAAGCTGAAAAAGCACTTGCCACAGCAAGGGCGCTCGCAGATGACAGAAGTAAATGGCTTTCAGGTGCTGAGCGCATTCGGATCCTGGAAAGGGCAAAAGAGATTGTAAGGGAAAGATATGATGAAATAGTCGAAACATCTGCTATGGAAGGCGGAAAGCCTCTTGTAGATACCAAAGCCGAAGTAACTCGTGCAATTAGCGGGATTTCGGTAGCCATAGAAGAAATTGGAAAGTTAACGGGTAAGGAAATAGTAATGAATGTAAACCCCGCCTGTATGAACAGGATGGCATACACGTTCAGGGAGCCGATTGGGGTTGTAGTTGCAATATGCGCATTTAATCACCCGTTCAATCTTGGTATTCACCAGGTTATTACAGCAGTTGCAGCAGGTTGTCCCGTTATAATTAAACCGGCCAGTACAACACCGTTATCAGCTATTAACCTGGTCCGAATTCTTCATGACAGCGGACTGCCAAAAGAATGGGCACAGGTATTAATATTAAATAACAAGGTTGCAGAGCAGATTGTTACAGACAGCAGGGTGGATTATATGACATTTATAGGCTCGGGAAGGGTAGGCTGGTATCTTAAATCCAAACTGGCACCTGGCACAAGGTGTGCTCTAGAACACGGTGGTTCGGCGCCCGTTATTTTTGAAGCCGATGCAGACATTGATGCTGCACTTCCTTTACTTGCAAAAGGCGGCCTATATCATGCCGGGCAGGTATGTGTTTCTGTTCAAAGGCTTTTTGCACATCAGAAAGTTGCCAGGAAAGTTGCAAACGGACTAGCCAGGATTGCAAAGAAATTAAAAGTTGGAGACCCTCTAGATGCCAGGACCGATGTCGGCCCTCTTATTCTGCCCCGTGAAGTTGACAGGGTCCATGACTGGGTAAAAGAAGCAGTGAGAAAAGGCGGAAAATTAATTTGCGGCGGAAAGAAAATCAGCCGGACATGCTACGAACCAACAATAATTTTAGACCCTCCCCAGAATGTAAAACTCTCTAGGGAAGAAATCTTCGGCCCCGTGATTGCTGTTTACAGCTATAAAAGCAGGGACGAGGCTATCAGGCTTGCAAACAGCCTGCCCCTAGCGTTCCAGGCCTCTGTTTTTACAAAAAATCTGGATACTGCTCTTGATACTGTCAAAAGACTCAATGCGGCAGCAGTATTGGTAAATGACCACACAGCTTTTAGGGTTGACTGGATGCCTTTCAGGGGTGCAAAAGAGTCGGGGATAGGAACCGGCGGTATTCCGTATTCAATGGAAGAGATGACCCAGGAAAAACTGATGGTTATTAAATCAGATGTGCTATAGAAAATGATTTAATTTTTATAGTTGAATTAACCTTTCTTTAATTTATAATCTTGCGCACTGATGGAACTAAAATATATCCGTAATTTCTCTATTATCGCGCATGTAGACCACGGCAAGTCAACTCTGGCCGACAGGATACTTGAATACACAGGCGTTCTTTCTGAAAGGGAGAAAACTGAGCAGTTTCTCGATAATATGGATATCGAGAAGGAAAGGGGCATTACAATCAAAGCCCAGGCCGTGAGGCTCCATTACAAGGCAGATGATGGTAACACCTATGAGTTTAACCTGATTGATACACCCGGACATGTCGATTTTAGTTACGAAGTTTCAAGGAGCCTTATTGCATGTGAGGGTGCACTGCTAGTTGTTGACGCAACGCAGGGCGTGGAAGCACAAACACTTGCAAATGCATATCTTGCTGTTGATGCCGGACTTGAGCTTATACCAGTTATTAATAAAATTGACCTTCCCGCATCAGATCCTGAGAAGGTTAAGGAAGAGATTGAGGAAGTTGTGGGTATTGATGCCCAGGGTGCAATCCTTGCCAGCGCCAAGCAGGGAATCGGCACAAAAGAAATTCTCGAATCGATTGTTAAGAACATACCGCCTCCGAAATCTGATAATTCTAAAGATTTAAAAGCACTTATTTTTGACAGCTGGTTTGATTCATACCAGGGAGTTGTAATGCTCATACGTGTGTTTGAAGGCGAAATAAAACTCGGTATGAAAATAAAACTGATGTCAACGGGTAAAGATTATGAGGTTAAAGCGCTTGGGGCTTTTTCACCTATAGCAGTCGAACTTGATAAATTATCTACGGGAGAAGTTGGTTTTGTAGGCGGATCCATTAAAGAGGTAAGAGAGGCGAAAGTCGGTGATACCATAACAGGAGCCATTAACAGCGCTAAAGTGGCCTTAAAAGGTTTTAAAGTGATGAAACCTATGGTTTTTAGCGGGCTTTACCCCATAGATACTGGTGAATATACGAAACTCAGAGAAGCACTTGAAAAGCTGTGGTTGAATGATTCCTCACTTGTAGTTGAACCTGAGACTTCTGCCGCCCTAGGATTCGGATTCAGATGTGGATTTCTCGGGCTGCTGCATTTGGAAATTGTGCGTGAAAGAGTTGAAAGAGAATACCAGATAGATCTTATCACTACTGCACCGACGGTTGTATATAAAGCAATTTATCAAAATGGTGATGAAATTTATGTTGATAATCCAAGTGATTTGCCCACAGGAGACAGGAATGCAACAGTTGAAGAACCGTTTGTATCTGTCTCGGTACATACTCCCAAAGATTATTTAGGGTCTATATTTAAACTTTGTGAAGAAAGAAGGGGTATGCAAAAGGATCTTAAATATGTCACGGAAGACAGGGTGATTGTTGAGTATGAACTGCCAATGGCAGAGATTGTTTATGATTTTTATGATAAGCTCAAATCAATATCAAAAGGTTATGCCTCAATGGATTATGAGCCTGCCGGGTATAAAGCTTCAAACCTTATTAAACTGGATGTGCTGGTAAATGGGGATATAGTTGATGCGCTTTCTATTATTGTCCATAAAGATAATTCCTATTACCGGGGCAGAGACTTAATTGAAAAATTAAGGTCCCTTATTCCGAGGCAGCTTTATGAAGTAGTGATCCAGGCAGCGATCGGAAGTACCATTATTGCGAGGGAATCAGTGAAAGCTCTCAGGAAAGATGTTACCGCGAAGTGTTACGGTGGTGATGTTTCCAGAAAAAGGAAACTGCTTGAGAAGCAGAAAGAAGGGAAAAAGAGGATGAAGCAGGTTGGGAGTATTGAGATTCCCCAGGAAGCCTTCCTTGCGGTATTGAAAACCTAGGCTTTTAAATTCTTAAATTCGGCATTACAAAATTTCCGTGAAAAATCTATTTTGTTAGGTTTTTCAAAACGGCCTGCAATGAATAACGTTAAGAAAATTTGATTTAAAATCGTTAAGAATCGTATAGGGATAGTGGAGGTATTATACGATTTAGATTTTAAGTTGAATTTTTAGTGTATGAATTGCCAGCCTTGATCTTTCTTTTGCTTCGTTTTCTTTATATCAAGATAAAGAAAATGAAGATTTGCTAGCAATTAGCTTGTTTATATCTTTATGTTCTTTGTCTAGATACAAAGAACCAAAAATCACGGCTAAACAAAAATATACTAAAAATTAAATATTTTA
>JAUXJP010000061.1 GCA_030624695.1 Candidatus Dadabacteria bacterium
AACCCCGCAAAGGGCAAGACCCGCTGTACCCACACGCAATAGAGGTAAGGAGAGATGAGTAACATCTTCTTAGATTGCGTGTCAGCTGTGTTTTCGCCACAAAAACATTTTTTTTCTTATTAAATTTCTATCCAGTAAAGTAGCTGAACCATCAGACCGTACTGGTCCTTGCTTAATTCACCGTCATCTTGAACAAAGAAAGGCTCATCCGCATGGTCCCATCTGAATTCAAATCTCCATTCCATGTTGTCCAGGTACCTTACACCCGCAATTAAACCTTTAAAAGGTCTTATGCTGATTGTAGGTGTTACCTCGTAAACCTTTACACCGGTACCGGGAGTACCAATCCTTACTCCATCAGAATCATCAAAAAACTCACCTCTTAAGGCAAGAGTGACTGCGGGATGAACATCGGCAACTATATATCCGGCAATACCCCACCATGAAGCGTTTCCGCCTCCGAGATCCGCCACGTCTTTTTCATTTGCATAATCAAGATCTACAGCTAATGTCCATGCTTCATTAATCGTCATGAGTCCAACGACAGTAAAGAGGTTTCTCCAACTATTGTTGTCATCGTCTTCTTTTCCGCCATAATATGTAGCTCCAAACCAGAAATCAGTGATTGTATCGCCTGAGTAGGTGTAAGCAGCCTGTGCTTCAAACGTTTTGCCCTCGTTATTGTCATCTACCTTGTCCCAACCGTTGTTTAGCCCCACTGTTAAGTTAAACGGGCCAACAGGCGCTGCTAACCTTATACCGGTATGTGTGAATGGAATGGCATTACCAAAAAGCCATGATCTTGTTACGTTTGGATTGTGCCTGGCTTCAATTACCTCAAAACCGGCAAGCGTTACAAATTTACCCCCGCTAAGATACAAGCGCTGGTCGCCTGCTGGAATCAAAAGATTAATATAGGCCTGGTACAAATCTATCTCGGAATCTTCGTCCCCTAGTCCGGCAGAAAAGAGAAGGCCTGCCTGCTCACCAATCAATAAATCTGTCCTAAATCCGAACAGGTCCACAATACCGCCTCCAAGGGATGGCGTTTTTTCGATTGTGGTTGTAAAAGCGTTAATACTGAAAGTGTTGTTGTCCGGATATAACGGTCTTGAACCATCAGTAATCTGCTCACCATTCGGTTTGCTAAAGACATATTGATATGTTGTATCAATAGAGAATGTAAAATTAAGTGACTTAAAAAATGTCGCAAAAGCCTGAATATCCTCCAAATCAGCTTGGCCAACAGTGAGATCGGGCTCTGCCCTAAGGGTTTTACCTTTTTGCTCTTCAAGCATAGTGTCCTGAGCCATTACCATATTTGGTATGGCAACAAGCATTAAAGCAATTGCTAAAACAGATAAAAATATTTTTCTTAACATGTTTTCCTCCTTTGAGATGTTTAAAGCATCTCTCCTGTTTAATTTATTTTTTAATTAAAATTCAGAAATCTGCTGAAAGTCAGGATATGCTTCCATACCGTGTTCGGTAATATCCAGACCATCGACCTCTTCTTCTTCACTAACCCTGACACCCATAATTGCTTTGATTATCATAAAGATTGTGAATGAGCAGATTACCGTGAACGCTCCGTAAGCAACTACTCCTATTAACTGGGTGACAAAACTGTGGTCCGCGTTAGTGCTTAATAGCCCTACTGCAAGAGTTCCCCATATACCGCAAACAAGGTGAACGGATATTGCACCAACCGGGTCATCAATCCTGATTTTATCAAAGAAAATAACGGCAAATACGACTATAACACCAGCTATCGCCCCAATAAGGACTGCACTGCCTGGTGTCATAACATCGGCCCCGGCAGTTATGCCCACAAGGCCTGCAAGCGCACCATTTAGTGTAAGTGACAGATCTGGTTTCTTGTTTACTATCCATGAAATAACCATCGCAGCTAATACACCTGCACATGCTGCCAGAGATGTGGTAACAAATACAAGGGATACAAGCCCAGGATCAGCTGAAAGTACCGACCCGCCGTTAAATCCATACCATCCGAGCCATAGTAATAAGACACCTATCGCCGGCAGTGGCATTGAATGCCCTAATATCGGCCTGATTCCCGAAGAAGTATATTTACCGAGTCTGGGCCCTAGTATGTATGCACAGACTAAAGCTCCCCATCCCCCTACGCTATGTACGAGTGTGGAGCCTGCAAAATCATAAAAACCCATCTGGTCCAGCCAGCCGCCGCCCCATTTCCAGGATCCGGCAATCGGATAAATGAGAGCTACAAAGATTGTTGCAAATATTAAGAAACTGCTTAGCTTTACCCTTTCCGCTACAGCACCTGAAATTATAGTTGCTGCAGTTGCAGCAAACATTGCCTGGAAGATAAAGTCTGTCCAGTATGTATAGCCTCCATCTGCATATGCAATTAAACCTGCAGCACCTTCCGGGGCAGAAATCCATGGCCCTGCAAAACCAAAAAATTGGCCTATTGAGAAATCTCCGGGATACATAAGGTTAAATCCAACAATCGCATAGGTAATAATCCCCATCGCTACAATAAACGTATTTTTAAACAAAATATTTATTGTATTTTTTGATCTTGTAAGACCAGCTTCCAATGTTGCGAATCCAAGATGCATAATAAAGACTAGGAATGTGGCAACAAGCATCCAAACATTATTTGCTACAAATACAGCATGTTCTGCTGTAGGCCCTTCCTGGGCGTAAGCCTTAACACCAAGAAGAAAAGCATATGTAAATAAAGGGATGCACAGCAGTCGTAAATACGGGCTGCTTATTAAATTACTCAGATATTTGTTCATCTCTTTTGATCCTCCACCGCAATTTTTATTTTATTTATATCTATATAAAAGCAACCTGAATGCCATATAGCTTTGATTTTTGGAAATAATTGCATAAGCTCTTGATATCAAAATATTTTTTTTATTTTAAAAAATATTTTTAGAAAAAATTTTTAGAAATCTGCCCATATATTAAGCATGGAAAGAATGGTTGACAGGCACTCTTGCATGTAAATAGTCCTGTAAATCTGATTATGAATAAAAAAAATAATAAAATTTCATTGGTAACTCTTGGCTGTTCCAAGAATCTGGTCGACAGTGAATTAATCTCAGGAAGATTAAAGAAAAAAGGTTACAACCTTGTACCGGAAGATGAAGCGGATGTAATTATCCTTAATACTTGTGGTTTCATTGGCGATGCAAAGAAGGAATCTATAAGTACTGCACTCGAACTTCTGGAATATAAAAAAAGCGGTAATTGCAAACAGTTTATACTCACCGGCTGCCTTGTTGAACGATATTCAGAACAGTTAAAGCAGGAAATGCCCGAGATAGATGGTTTTTGGGGTACCGGCAATCTGCATAAAATAGACGAACTGCTTGATTCCCCGGGTATTGATTTTAAGAACAATCCGCAGGGGACATTGTATGACCCGGATTCTCCTCGTGAACTCCTGACATCCTCACACAGTGCATATGTAAAGGTGTCCGAGGGATGCTCGAGGACATGCACTTTTTGTATAATACCAAAAATGAGGGGGCTGATGAAAAGCAGGCCCATAGATTCAATTAAAAAAGAGATTGAGCAGCTGGGTGGTAAAGGTGTCAGGGAAATCAACCTGATTGCCCAGGATATGACCAGTTATGGCAGGGATATTGGAACTTCACTTGAAAAAATGCTTCGTGAGCTTTCAGATATTGATAATATTGATTGGCTCAGGCTTCACTATCTATACCCCTGGGGTGTTACAGATTCATTAATTGAACTTATGTCCGGTGATAATAAAATTCTTCCCTATATAGATATGCCCCTCCAGCATATTAATGACAGAATACTTAAACTGATGGACAGGAAGACAAACAGACAAAAAACAATCGATATTATAGAAAGATTAAGAACAATTCCAGATTTAACACTACGGTCAACATTTATAGTGGGATTCCCGGGTGAGACCGAAAATGAGTTTGAAGAGCTGCTCGAATTTATAGATGAATTTAAATTTGACCGTGCCGGAGCATTTAAATACTCCCAGGAGGAAGGAACGGGAGCAGCACTACTTGAAGAACAGATAGAGGAAGATATTAAGGAAATAAGGCTCGAAAACCTAATGGAACTACAATCCGATATTTCATATCAGAAGAATGTTAATCTCATAGGTACAACTCAAAAAGCAATTGTTGACAATCTGGAAGATGGAAAACTTGTAGCAAGGCTTTCCTCTCAGGCACCTGAAGTCGATGGTATTACATATCTTGATATAATTGACGAATCACTCGTTGGGAAAATTGTAGATATAGAAATTACCGGTTGCGATATCTACAACCTTCATGGAACTGTTATTTAAAACATTATGAACATAATATTTATGGGTACACCCGATTTCGCGGTCCCGTCTCTTAAAGCACTTATTGATTCAAAATACAATGTTGTTGGAGTGGTATGCCAGCCCGACAGGCCAAGTGGCAGGGGAAGAAAACTCACTTCACCTCCGGTTAAAATTCTGGCCGAAGCTGAATCTATACCTGTACTTCAGCCTGAAAAAATTAGAACAGATGAGTTTTTGGATGAAATTAAATTCTATAATCCTGATTTAATATGCGTAACTGCTTACGGGAAAATTATTCCCCCCAATATTCTTGAACATCCGAAATACGGTTGCGTAAATGTTCACGCATCACTTCTTCCCAAATACAGGGGCGCTGCCCCCATAAACTGGGCAATAATAAACGGCGAAAAAAACACCGGTATTACAACTATGCTTATGGATGAAGGGATGGACACGGGAGATATTCTATTAAAAAAAGAAATTGAGATAGGTGAAGATGATACTTCCATAGAACTTAGTGAAAAACTTTCGGCAATCGGGGCGCTACTTCTAATAGAAACTATTGAAAAAAGTCAGAATGATGAAATCAGGCCCCTTAAACAAAAGGATTCGGAAGCAACATATGCACCTATAATTAAGAAGGAAGTTGGAAAAATTGACTGGAATAAATCCGCTGATGCAATCAGGGACCTAATCAGGGGCACCCAGCCCTGGCCCGGAGCTTTTACTTCTTATAATGGTAAAAACCTTAAAATATTCAGAACTTCTATTAACAACCTAAGGGGCGATCCGGGCAAAATACTTGTATCAGATGGTGGAAAACTTGTAATTGGAACTGGCCAGAATTCACTTGATATTAGTGAACTTCAGATTGAAGGTGGAAAGAGATTAAAAGTTACTGATTTTTTACGAGGAAATAATTTAGAAACTGGAACTACATTAATTTAATACGCCCATATACAATTGAAGGGGAACGTCTACTTTATCGTCAATCTAAAAGCTTATAACATCGGTTTTTATATCCATTGTTTATATAATTCGTAGTAAATTCTGAAATAATGCCCGGGAGAATAGTCGGGATTGTATATGCAAATATCATTAGGAAGTTCAGCTCCCCTGTTTTTCTGTCATTCCGGACCAGATCCGGAATCTAATTTTTAGATTGTTTGAGGTTTGGGTTAATCCACCGTGATGCGTGTGCCATTGAAGGTGATTGGGCCAAACATATTGGTTGGTTCTTCATCGGGATCGAGAGGATCTTGTTCGAGGCCAAATATTTCAACTAACACATTTCCCGTCAACTCGTTAAATTGATTATCGAAGCTCCCCGTAAAAGTAGACAGTCCATATCCGGTGAAAGTTCCGTCATCAAAGTCATATACAAAGTCCAGTGTTGTAACTTTAATATCCTGCTCGGCTGTGCTTTTCCAGGCGCCCTGCTGGTCACCGAATGGTGCAGGAAGTGCTCTTTGGTCGGAGTTCTGACTGAAAGCTACTCCGCCATCGGCAAGAGTTAGCAGCTGCAGGAATCCATCGCTTTGTCTTATGAGGAAACTGCCTACAGCCTGCTGATTGTTCTCCGGCGTTTCCTGCCCTATGCTGTCTTCGTTGCATGCCCATACAGCAAACAAAGTCAAGATGGCGAGTATTGATAATGATAACTTTTTCATAATTGAGTCCCCTTTAAAAATCTTTAAATTTACTATATTAAAATGTATTGATTATTGCAAGAACTTTTAGCTAATATTAGCGTACTCATATAATAGTGACTTGACGCCCCTATATTAGGTACAGAGTTTAAGTTAGCTGTTGGATACTTACCCCCCCTTTACAATGTCAGAGGGGATATACCACAAAAAAAGAGCAATGACCTAAATCACTGCTCCCCTTTTATACACACAAATTCATTATTCTTAATAGTTCGATTAGATTAGAATAGTCGGAATTCTTCTTGCGAAAATACCCTACCGGGAGAACCGATCATTAGGAAGTTAGGCTCCCTTTTTTCCCACCGATATAGTAACTCT
>JAUXJP010000221.1 GCA_030624695.1 Candidatus Dadabacteria bacterium
GCAGACAAGATTTACACCTATTCCATATAATTCGATGCCCTTCAGCGGTCTTGCTTGTTCAATAATAGAATCCATATCTTCAGGCAGGATACCTTCCCTTAGATCGCCCAGTTCCAGCATCAATACTACTTTATGTTTTTTATCCTGCTTCAAGGAGTGTTCAGATAGTAATTTAATTGTTGATATTTCAGAGTTTAAGCTTATATCAGCATATTTGACAATATCCGGAACTTCAGTGTGCATAGATAAGCGTGTAATTAAAAACTCTGCCTTTACACCAAATTCTTTCATTTTTTTAATGTCCTGGACCCTGGAAACTGCTATAGTATTGATCCCGCACTCAAGTAGTGCACTTGCAATTTCAGGGGAACCCGCTACCCCTTTTATTACGGCAGTAATAGTAATGCCTTTCTGTGCAAATTCCTTTTTCAATGTCCTGGCATTATGCTTTATTTTGTTTATGTTTATTTCTAATCTGGACATTAAATCATCTTATACCTTTTTAAAGCTGATTTTATAATCTCACCGATTAAATCGGAAGAACTCATATTTTCTGCCGCAGCCATGAATCCAATGTAGCTATGTGGTTTTTCTTTTGGTGTGCACATTAACCCCGCAAAAGAATTAATTTCTATAAGATAGAGACCTTCTTTGGTCAATACAGTATCGATTCGTCCATAATCTTTAAAGCCAATAACCTGATAAGCTTTTTTTACAAATTCCTTAATCTTACAGATATCTTCATCGTCTAACCGGGCCGGACAATAGAAAGTATCATCATCGATTTCTTTTTTATCAAATGTTAAAAAACTTCCAGTTCCATTAAAAGAAATTTCAAGTGGTGGAAGTACTTTAATATCATTTTCATTACCTATTAGACCAAAAGAAATTTCTGTTCCCTGTAAAAATTTTTCAATTAAAACAGGCTGCTTTATTGTATTTAATCTTTCTTCAACACCTTTTATGAGTTGTCTATAATCTTTAACCATAGAGTTGTCATCAATTCCAGCACTTCCTCTGCCTGCAACAGGTTTAATAAATAAAGGATAATCAAAAGGTGGACTATCTTTAAATATGGAACAATCCTCTACAGATTTTGCAACCCGGAAAGGAGATGTCTGCAATCCCTTGCTTTTCCATATCATTTTTGATAATGACTTATCTACTGCAATAGCAATTGCAGCAGTGTCCGATCCCACGAAAGGCATTTCAAGATCTTCTAATATAGCAGCTTCCGCCATACTTGAAACATTAAATACTAGATCGACCTTATTATCCTCTAAATCTTTAATAAAAGATTCACCATAGTTGACGGTGTATACTTCGTAACCGGCATCAATTAAT
This sequence comes from Candidatus Dadabacteria bacterium, assembly GCA_030624695.1. Lineage (GTDB taxonomy): Bacteria > Desulfobacterota_D > UBA1144 > Nemesobacterales > JAJCZQ01 > JAJCZQ01. The sequence continues at coordinate 1,345 of JAUXJP010000221.1, forward strand.
GCCTGTCGGTGATGGGTAATTTCTTTATGTGTTTCGTCAATTACATTATCTGCACCTACAAATTTTTCTTGTATTTTAAAATTACCTCTTTTTTTGTTTAATAATCCAATTTTAATTTTCTTCATTTTTAAACAGCCTTAGAATTTAATGTTTTAATATAATTTATAAAAATAAGATAATCTACGACATTTAATTTAGAGAGGTAACAGTAGATAGCGAGTAGCCCTTAATTAATATACTATCAAACAAAAGAGAGTTACCAAAAAAACCCCGAGTTATTTTTCACCTTAATCTTACGACCTTAGGTTACTTGACACCTCGGGGCATAATTCTTTGAACTTTTAACAGGTCTTTTTAGTATATAATTTACTTTTTACACTCTTTCGGATGTAAATTTCAGTCTCTACTAAAACTTCCCAATATTCAAAGAGCGCAATAATTATATCAAATAAACATATTTTTAAAAAATATTATTTTGTACAAGGAGGATATTGGCTTTACTCTGGAAACTAGTCCAAATTAAAAGCCTTGTGTTGTTAGGGAGCGGGTCACCCCGTTGTCTGGCGAAGAACCCCTATTACCAATGAGTGGAGCCCGCGATCGGATTTGAACCGATGACCTTTTCCTTACCGAGGAAATGCTCTACCAACTGAGCTACACGGGCTGGAAGTTTATGGTGGAGGAGAGAGGATTTGAACCTCTGAAGGCTAAGCCGGCAGATTTACAGTCTGCTCCCTTTGACCACTCGGGCACTCCTCCACAATGGAGCCGGCGATCCGATTTGAACGGACGACCTGCTGATTACAAATCAGCTGCTCTACCAACTGAGCTACACCGGCATAAAAATTTGCCTTACCATTATCAACATCAAAAGGTAGATTGTCAAGAAAACAAATACCAAATATTTGTCCTGGCTCCGCAAAAAGCAATATTAATAAAAATGCTATAAATTTTCAATAGCTAATTTAACCGCACCCTCTACAGGATTGGCTACAAGCGGTTTAAAATTTATTTTATTAAACCTGTTTTCAAGGCTGTCCATCACAAGATCCCTGAAATATTTTTCACACTTAAAGAGACCACCCACAAATACAATATCAAATTCCTTGCCTTCCAGTCCGAGTTTTGATGCCACGGTTGTAACAGAGAGTACCGCTTCCTCTGCTTCACCGGCTAAAATTTCCCTGCTAATCATATCTCCATCATAGGCGGACCGGCATACCAGCCTGGCAATGGATCCTATCCTTTCCTTTGAAAAGACCTCCCCATAAGCCCAGCCGATAATATCCACTTCCTTTTTTAATCCCAGCTCATTTAAAATTGCAGCTGAGAGCAAGGTCTTTTCACCTCTGCCATCATATGCCTTCATAACAGCCCTCAGGGCTTTTACACTCGCGGAATATCCGCTTCCTTCATCTGCAAGCAGATAGTCCCACCCTGTCGAGCCAAACTGGTCCCCGCTTTCATTTATGCCAAAACAATTGGACCCTGTACCCGCGATTATAATGAGCTTGTTTGCCGCATCGCTTCCTGCTTCCAGCCCGATTCTTGTATCATTGAAAATAA
>JAUXJP010000062.1 GCA_030624695.1 Candidatus Dadabacteria bacterium
ATTTTAGCGTTCTTAAACAACTCAATTAAAGAATCTACCGGGATTGCCGGCAGTGTTATTATATCGACAGTACCCCTTGCACAAAGATCTATTGAGACTTCACCTATTGTCTCATTATCGGGGGCATCAACAATATTTACAAAATCATACTGGCCAAGAGTGGCAAACTGGTCTATTACCTTAACTCCTCTTTTTTCAAGTTCCTTGTCCACTTCCTTTATTCTGTGGGGCCTTTCCTTTAGGGTTTTACGGCCTTCAGGAGTTAATTTGCTCAAAAGTATATATATTCCCATAATGTTGTTATTATATATTTTTTATTATAGATTTTAACAGTAAAAATAGATCATTAACATAATTGTTCTATTTCCACTTTTATAATGTATAATTTAACCCTTAAAAAAATCCATGCGGGGACACATATGTCAAACAAATGCAAAAATAATTTTTTATTTTCCCTACTAGTTCTGATCATGTTTATATCTATTCCCACCATTTGTTATTCACAAAGAGTAAAAGCTGATAAAGCAATTGTTATAGAAGACTACACATGGGGTGCTTCCACTATGGGCAGCCAGGCTATGCTTAGAGATATAACTTTAAAAAATACCAGTCTTCAGGAATTCCAGAACATAGATATAGAAATTGAACTATTTACTATTAACAGCATTCCGCAGGGTTCTTTGAGAGGTACTATTCATGATGTCCTTCCCGCAGGTGCTACTAAAACTTTTGAAAAAGTAAAATTTGGACTCCTTCATACCGATTTGCAAAGATCAATAGCAAGGGTGGTAAGGGCAGACTATATTCAGACAGGAACGCCAGATCAGCCATCCGATCTGATTTTGGTAACAAATTGGGAATGGCAGGGCGGGCAGTACGGTACAGAGGGAATATTAAAGGAAATCACACTGGAAAATAGAAGTGACCAGAACTATAAAGATATTAAGATCAGGATTAATGACCTCGGAGTAAGGGGTTCTTCAAAAGTGGGTGTGGAAGGATATACAAGTAATGTAGTTATTCATGACATATTGCCTGCAAAGTCGAGCTCAACATATAAGAATGTTAATGTAGGATTCAGGCACCCTGACGCTACACGAAGTCACATCTACGTACTTGATGCATACCAGCTCTCAGATAAAGAGCTAAGGTATATCATCAAAAAAGAAACAAAAGAGGGTAACTACGAAACTGCCAAGAAAGTTGAGATTACACTTGAGGATGAACCTGAAAAAAGGCTCTCAATTGCCGAAAGGTACAGGCAGAAACTGGAAGAAACTGATGTAGATTTTAATACGGAAGTTGCCGACTCAGAAATTAATGAGGCCCCCGGGGTAGAAATTCCTGCCGGAACTTCATCACTAGAAGACAACTCTTCATCAGAGATTGTAGCTACAAGATCCAAGCAAACAGTGTTTGATAAGGAAGATATGCTAAAGAATAAACCAAGTGATCAGATAATTCCAAAAGAGATAGAGATAGGATATGTTTCCGATGATGATGTCGCCCTGCCAAAACATGATATCATTGTAAAAGATTTTAAATGGGGAAGCGGTGTTCCCGGATCACAAGGGGTTCTTAAAGAAGTAAGGCTGCAGAATCTAAGCGGTATTACTTATTCAAAAATTGAACTGCTAGTAGAGTTTGTATCCTCAACAGGAGTGCCATTAGCATCTAACAAGGTAAAAATAATAGATGTACTTCCTCCGCATTCCAGTAAAACATTTGAAGATTTAAAGCTTGGATTAATAGTTGTGCTGCCCAATGAAAAAGATATGATAATAAGCGTAAAAGATGCTAAGAGCAGCGTAGATTAGTAAATAAAACAGCTTATTATGGTTCAGTTTCTACACTAAGAAAGGTAGAAGCTTCGTCTACAATCTCAATAAGCCTGTCTTTGAAAAGATTTATACCGTCCAGTGGAATTACTATGCAGGAACGGCCCCCGCTTAGTTCGGTAATCCTTAGGTACTTACCCTTGTGATTTTCTTTAATGTCGAAAAAAAATCTTTTAGATTCGATATCTACATGTTTACTTGCAAGTTCTTTTTCTGATTTATCCATTATTCCGCCTCCTCCTCAAACCGTCTCTAAATTTTATAGGGTTGGAAATGATAACCTTTCAAAACAAAAAATCAAGCAGTAAAAAGTGGCTTAATAATAATAAAAATTGTATAAAATCAAAAATTATATATTTTGTAAGAGGATGGCAAGAATAAGGGTAAAAGAACCGGAAAATTTTATATTCTCAACTGAATTACCAGTAAGAATCAGTGAGATTAATTACGGCGGACACCTTGGTCACGATGCAATTTTACCAATTACTCATGAAGCAAGGGTTCGGTTCCTTAAAAAATTAAAATACACTGAAATGGACTTCGGTGGACCCGGTATTGTTCTGTCCGGCGTAATTATCGAGTATATAAATGAAACCTTTTATGGAGATACTGTGATAATAAAGATAGCACTATCCGGTATTCATAAAAATGGGCTGGATTTTGTTTATCAGCTTGAAAATAAGAAAAAAAATGTACCTATTGCAAGAGTTCTGACTTCCATAATATTCTTTGATTATGAAATCCGTAAAGTTGTCAGAACCCCTGATGAAGTAATTAAAAAACTGGAAAGTATGCCATATTTATAATTACTCTTCCTTCTCATCATCACCCTTTTTATCTTTATTGTTATCAAATCTGTAGCCAATATATAGAGAATTTTGGCCCCGTTTTACAAGGAAAAGAGCAAGCTTGCCTTCGACCACATTTTCTATAGCACTATTGTAGTCATCAATATTGTCTATTTCGGTTTTATCGATATTTGTTATAATATCGCCAGTTCTAAAACCGGCATCATATGCCTTGGTGCCTCTTTGGACATTAAACAAAATTACACCGCTATCACGGTCAAGATTATATTTTTTCGCAAGTTCGGGAGTAATTTCCTTTATATTCAGACCAATTTTACTATCGGTATTCTCTTCCGGCTCTGGAGCTGCTTTCTTTGCATCTTTTAATTCACCAAGATGTACATTAAGAACCTTTTCTTTACCATCCCTTATTATAGTTAAGTTAACATCGCTGTCTGGTTTTGCTGCACCAACAAAACGTGTCAGGTCGGCAAACTCTTCAATAGGCTGATTGTTGAACTTGATTACAACATCACCGCTTTCAAGCCCGGCTTTATCTGCAGGACTATCCGGACTGACATCGGCAATTAATGCACCGTTAGTACCTTCCAGGCCCATACCTTCGGCTAATTCGGGTGTTATTTCCTGAATTATTACACCTAGCCAGCCTCTCACCACTTTACCGCTGTCCTTAAGCTGATTAATTACATTAGAAGCTAGGTTTATAGGAATTGCAAAACCAATACCCTGGCCCCGTGCAGAAATGGCTGTATTTACCCCGATAACTTCACCATTCAGATTAAATAATGGTCCACCACTATTACCTGGATTTAGCGGCGCGTCTGTCTGTATGAAGTCATCATAAGCACCCAGTCCAAGAGACCTGCCCTTGGCACTAATTATGCCGGCGGTTACCGTGTATCCTAATCCAAACGGGTTACCTATAGCCATTACCCAGTCGCCTATTCTAAGTTGTTCAGAATTCCCAATCTCAACTGCTGAAAAATCATATTCAGCCTCAATTTTGAGAACTGCAAGATCGGTTTTTGCGTCCTTGCCTATTACCTCGGCTTTAAATTCCGTGCCGTCTTCAAGTATTACTTTAATATCTTCAGCCCTCGCAATAACGTGATTATTGGTAACCACGTATCCATCCTGGCTGATAATAAACCCGGACCCAAGTCCCTTTCTTTTAAACTCCTTTAGCTGAGGGTTATTACCGCCAAAAAACTTTTTAAAGAAGTCCTCGAACGGGTCTTTCTGGCCGCCATATGGCGACTTAGGAGCCTGTTGAAAAAATCCTCTTTGTTTTACAACACTGGTCGTACTTATATTTACAACTGATGGTTTTAGTACTTCAACCAGGTCGGCAAAAGAAGGCAGATTGCCGTTTCGTATCAAAGGTGATTTTGATGGTGAACTATTTTTATTTGAAATAACGCTGGATTTCTTTTTATCTTTATTTTTTTGTTTATCGTTTTGCTCTCCTGTTTTGGATTGCATGGATTCAGTACTTTTTTCCTGTTTTTTTTCTGTCGAGGAATCATCGGCACGCTTGCATGAAGCAGAAATAGTGACGATTAAAACTGTAATTAACAATAATGAAGACAACCTGGTCATTTATAAGCCTCCTGACTTAAAAGTTTAAATAAATATAGTCATGTAAATACTATAGGCAAGGAAATCCATACCTGCATAATTTACTAAATTTTTTTTGAATGTTATTTGTCAATATGTTCCAGGTCAAGTAAATAATAGCCCACTTATATTATCAGATATCATTTGAGGCGTGAGACTTTCCGTCTCAACTACAATATCTGAACTTTCATACAGTACCTTTCGGCTCTCAAGTAACTCACCTGCCGTTTCAAAAGGGTTTTCAACCTCAAGAACCGGCCTTCCCTTATCGTCTTTAATACGTTCCCATATAGTCTCAATACCAGCTTTTAGATAAATACTTGTACCGGAGGATTCGATGATGTTTATGTTAGTAGGTTTTAACACAATGCCTCCCCCTGTTGATATTACCGTATTTGATTTATCCTTTGATACGCTTGTTAAACAATCCGTTTCCAGGTTCCTGAAATATTCTTCGCCCAGATTTGAAAATATATCTGTTATTTTTTTATTAGACGTTTTTTCAATTAAATCATCAAGATCTATAAATTTATAACCAATTGAAGCTGATAGGATCTTACCTACCGTTGACTTCCCGGCACCCATAAAGCCAATAAGATACAATTTACTTAGTTTTTTCAATTTATTGAATTATCAGAAAAATATTAACTATCCTGTGTATATTCAGGTCTTGTAAGTTTTTCAACATACTTCCCGATTATATCACATTCAATATTTACTATAGAAGAAATTTTCAAATCACCTATTACAGTTTCAACTTGGGTATGTGGAATAATGTTTACAGAAAATATATCTTTATTGACATCATTAACTGTAAGACTGATACCGTCAACTGCAATTGACCCCTTGGTAATTATATATTTTGCAAGATTATTACCCACTGAAAATGAATATTCAATGGATTTTCCAATATTCTTGATATCTGAAACTTCCCCTACCCCGTCAATATGGCCTGTTACAATATGTCCGCCAAATCTCCCGTCAGCCTTAAGCGCCCTTTCAAGGTTTACCCTTACTCCGGGCAAAAGTCCGGAAAGGTTAGTTCTCGCAAGTGTTTCATGAGAGGCATCAAAGGTAAATAGATTCCCGGATAAAGTAACAATAGTAAGGCATACTCCGTTTACGGAAATACTTTCACCAATAACTAGTTCTTCCGAAACAATTTTATTAAATTCTATTATATACCTGTTCTCTTTCTCACCTACTTCAATCTCATGAACAGTTCCAATATCTTCTATTAAACCCGTAAACATAATATTCAACCTTTTCTGAACAGCCCCGTGACTATTACAAGTATAGCTCCAACGGTAATACAACTATCAGCAATATTAAAGGGCGGCCAGTTTAATGAAGGATTATTAAACCAGTGAAAATTAAGAAAATCAGTAACATATCCAAGTCTGAACCTGTCGATAGAGTTTCCGATAGCACCTGAAAGTATAAGCGATAACCCAATAATCATTGACCTGTTTTTTTCTTCAGTATTTTTTATGATCATAAATAAAACTGACAGTGCAATCGCGAATACCACTATGTAAAATGGAAGTTTGAACTGTTGGGGTAAATTCTGCAGCATCCCAAATGCCACACCGCTGTTTCTAAGGTGAGTAAGGTTAAAAACCGGCAGAACATCAATGGATGAATAAAGCGGTATATCAAGGCGTACCAGGTATTTTGTAATCTGGTCCAGTGCTACTGCCGTAATAGTGATAATACAAGTAAGTATATATTTATTCATTTTTTTTGAAGTTTAATTATTCAGCTCCCAGTTTGCCCTGTCTATAAAGTTTTCAGCGTATGAATTAAATTCACCGCCTTCCTTGTCCATTCTGGCTAATTTATTAAATGTCTTGATTGCACCATAATAATCACCAGCAGAATACTGTGCAACTCCAAGAGACCTTAAATTCTCCATACGAAGGTTGTTCCCCGGCAGTCTTCTTATCTCTGAATATTCTAAATTTTCTATTGCCCTGTTAAAATTCCCCTTCCTTAAATATATCCTTCCAATAAGGTAATAAGCAGTAACATAATATCTGTATCTTTGTTTTATTCATTC
>JAUXJP010000215.1 GCA_030624695.1 Candidatus Dadabacteria bacterium
ATGAAGCATAATACCGATAAGAATAGTAAATCTTCTTAGGCGCGGGAACCATAATCCGAAAGCCAGCAGTCCCTCTGCAAAAAGTGTAAACGGTCCCAGTGATCTCCAGAAATAATCCAGGAACGGCATTCTCAAAGTTGAATTTATAAATTCGGGAAAGTCTCCCCTTATCGTATGTTCCGCGATATAAAGAAGAATAATATCACCTGAAAGCCATGGATAATTGAGTTTTTGAATAAAACTAAACGTATAAACAATTGTAATTAAAACTTGAAGGAGTCTTATAGGAAGGATTTTCCCTTTTTTATTTTCCCTTTTATATATTAGTGAATCGATACTGTAATGGTCATTGCATCTGCTGAAACCCAGAATTAGGAGGACTACTACAAACAAGAATGTATGGTGATGATATCCAAACTGGCTTAGAAGAAAAAGGTATGAGTAAACAACTGAAATAAATATTCCTGTATACCTTGTAAAAATACCCAGGATAAAGAATACAGATGCAACAAGTAAGAGTTCTTCAATAAACTGGTACTGATAAAAATCTGGTACAGGCAGCCAATCTAATCCGGGAAGAGGATTTCTAAACCCATCAAAATAAAAATTTCTTAATTTAGAAAAATTGTGTTTTGGAAATCTAAATCCCATCTCCCCAATTCTTTGGAGATTATAAAATCCTGTAAGTTTAAAGAAAAAAATTATACCAAAAAATATTCTCAGCAGGCACAGGCTCTGACGTGACCTCTCCTCAAACCAAAATTTGTTCCAGTGTTTGATCAATGTAATTTAGTCCTTTATATTTTCCGGGTATTCAATCACAATCACATCAGCTTTATCCCTACCCCGGCCTTTTACTGATCTACTATTAATTTTATAAAATACTTCGGCTCTGAAGGATTTTATTTCATCGCGGGGTTTATTATTCATATACATAAAGCGGGCATAGTTGTTAATCCACGATTTTAGAGCACCATCGGAATAACGTGTAGACCCTCTTTTTTTTAATTTTTTGCGGACTTTTCCACTTAACTCTTTTCCTGGTTTATATCTTGTTTCTTCCCCGTTTTCATTAATCCAGTAGTATTTGACCCTGAATGCAACCTGCTTTGAAAAAGTCCCCCAGCCGTACCTGTTGTCATCGGTGACAACGGACCTTACTCCCAGGGGAACTAAAATACCTATAAGTAGTATTATAGGGATATTCCACCACCACTTCATTTTTTGCTTTTCTTCCATTATCACTAAAAATTATAACCAGCAATTCAATGTAGAATTAAATTATGTATAATTCTCTTTTTTCACATACTTAAGGAGCTATTAATGAAATCAATAAACGTCGGCCTTATTGGAGCCGGAACAGTTGGAACAGGGGTCTATAAATTATTAAAAGACAATATCAGCCTCATCAGGAAAAGAAGGCAGTTTAACATCAGGGTGAAAAAAATTGCTGATATTGCACCTGCCAGGAAAAGGGCCGTAAAAATCCCCGCTTCTTTATTTACAAGGGACGCATACGAACTAATTAATGATCCTGAAATAGATGTAATTATAGAGCTGGTGGGCGGTACTAAGATTGCTAAAAAATTTGTTATCGATGCCTTAAAAGCAGGCAAACATGTTGTTACCGCAAATAAGGCACTTCTGGCACACCACGGTAAAGAAATATTCTCCCTTGCTGCAAAAAAAGGCCTTGGTGTAGGTTTTGAAGCAAGTGTCGGCGGAGGTATACCTATAATAAAATCTACCATGGAAGGTTATGTTGGCAATAATATCCTCTCTATCCATGGAATAATGAACGGCACATCCAACTACATTCTTTACAAAATGACGGAAGAGGGGCTTAATTTCAACACCGTATTAAAACAGGCCCAGGATGAAGGATATGCAGAGGCTGATCCGGGTTTTGATATAGACGGCATCGATGCGGCACATAAGCTTTCCATACTTGTTATGCTCAGCTGGGGGAAATTTTATAAATTTTCAAGCTACCATGTAGAAGGCATCAGGAGCATAAATCCGCTTGATATTTCCTTTGCCGATGAACTTGGATATAAAATAAAACTCCTGGCTATCGCAAAGCAGTCACGGGCGGGAATCGAGGCAGGTGTTTACCCTGCACTGGTAAAGAAAGGAACTCAGCTTGCTGATGTAAAAGAAGCATTTAATGCCATCTACATTGTAGGTGATGCTGTCGGCCCAACCATGCTATACGGCCAGGGGGCAGGCATGATGCCAACTGCAAGTGCGGTTGTGAGTGATATTGTTGAAATTTGCGGTAATCATTGCACCTCCAATTCTCCACTCGTTCCAAACCTCTATTCCGAAAAAGACAATTTAAAGCTAATTGACCTTAAAGATACTTCAAACAAGTACTACCTGAGATTCGAGGTGGCAGATAAACCCGGGGTACTGGGTTCAATAACCAGCATCCTTGGCAAACACAATATTAGTATTGCTTCCATGATTCAAAAGGGAAAGAAAGGCAGATCGGTACCTATTGTACTTATGACACACGAGGCAAAGGAAAACGACCTTTTAAAAGCCATAAAAATAATTGAAAGCAAAAAGAATCTTACAAAAGCAAAAACACTTTTCATCAGGGTGGAAGAAATTTAATAATCGAATATGAGCGGCAACAATATGGATGTTAATATTCACAGGAAGGTTTTTGAATCTTTTAAGGACGGCCTCATAATTACAGATGAAAATCTGAACATTATTGACATGAACGATGCATGCGAGATTCTCATAAATACTTCAAAAAAAAATATAATAGGCAGCAGTTGCTCCAAAATACTTCCAGAGGAAATGTTTCTTCAGGCTGAAAAATCCTTTTCTGCAGAGAGAGATATTACAGAAGACGAGGTTGAGCTAAGGGTTTATCCCCATGACCCGGTGCTTATCCAGATCACTTTTTCGCCGTATTATTCTAATACCG
>JAUXJP010000111.1 GCA_030624695.1 Candidatus Dadabacteria bacterium
AAGGTATGTTTAATAGTTCTATTATCAAATGTTCGGCAGAGGGAAGTGCAATGCCCAGGTTGATTTTATTTATATAAGATTTAAAGAGTTTAATACCTACTTTTAGTTCATTTATTTTTTTTGAACCTATACCTTTTAAACCTATAAAGTCTGGATCGGAAAGAGTTGTTTCAAGATCAGAGATACTTCTTACATTAAAATCATTGAAAAGTGTCTGAATAAGTTTTGGCCCTATACCTTGAATATTTCTTATTTCGAGTATTTCTTCCGGTACATGGGATTTTAATTCATCATAATATTCAATTCTTCCCGTTTTGATAAAATCGTTTATCTTGTTGGCGAGATCTTTTCCAATCCCTTTTATTTCTGTTAAGCGGCCTTCTTCCGCAAATTCCTTAATATCAGCATCAAGCATTTGAACTGTTTTTGAAGCATTCTTATATGCCCTTATTTTGAATGGATTATCTCCAAGAATATCAAGCATATTGCCAATATTATTAAATATTGAAGCAATCTTAGCATTTGTTGTCATCTGTGATTAATAGCTTATGGAAGCTGTTAGGATTTCTGACGAGTATAGTTTTATACCATCAAATATTCCCTGGGCAATTCTGGTCCTGTATTTAGAATTGTTTAAACGCTTTTCTTCTGTAGGATTGGATATAAAAGATGTTTCTACAAGAATACTTGGTATGTCAGCACCAATTAATACGATAAATGGAGCCTTTTTTACACCCTTATTTTTAAAGGAACTGTATTTTGGTGCAACAATAGAATAAATAGATTTTTGAACATAATTTGCAAATTTCTCTGACTCATTAATCTTGGAACTTAAAAGGTATTTCTTTAGTATATCATCCAGGTCACTTACTCTTTTTTTAGTTGTCGCATTTTCTCGTGCTGCAACTTCAAGGTTTCGCTGGTTCTTTGTAAAGCTTAAGATATAGGATTCGGACCCTACAGCTTTCCTGTTTTTTGATGAGTTGCAATGAATAGAAATAAACAGGTCTGCATTTAATTTTTTAGCAATTGCGGTACGTTCTTCAAGCGGGATAAACCGGTCATTTGACCTTGTAAGATATACATTGTCAATTCCTATGGATTTTCCGTTTTTATTAAGGATTTTCTTAAGTTCCTTGGCAATTTTTAGATTGATATCCTTTTCTTTAACTCCCTTAGGGCCTATAGCCCCCGGGTCATGCCCCCCGTGTCCGGGGTCAATTACTATTGTCTTTATTTTTAATCCTAATGCCTGACGAAGACTATCTACTTCACCAGTGGATGGGTAAGATTCGGGATTGTATGTACTTTTTGATTTTTTATCCTTAGCAAAAAGTGTATTTGGCTTGGAGCCTTTACCTTCAATATCCATAACAATACGGTAAGGATTCCGTAGTGCAAAAACTCTATAATCATCAAAGCTATTGATATATAGAACTACTCTAGATTTGTTTTTTGTATTACGGCCAAATTTAATTTCTTCGAGCAACCCCTTGGTAATAGGTTCAACATATAAATTGTTATCAATAGCTGTATTGTTGATATCTACAAATAAGCGTGGAGGCTTATCAATACTTGGATCAGCCTTAAGAAGTTTAGATGAATAAGTTGTATCTTTATTAAGGTGAATTACAACCCTTGTATAATCGTCAGTTGACCAGTGACGTATTTTGGTAATTTTAGGTTTTCCACTATCACTGTATTTGTACTGTTTCTTTTCCTTTTCAGTTGGTTTGTATCTGGCAAGCTCGGATTTTTTCTTCCGGGCGGCTGTCATCATATCGTCCTGGGGCAGGTCTTCAATTATTCGGTTATATTCAACATAAGCTTGTTTCTTATCACCCATTTCTTCATATATCCGGGCGATTCTTATCTGTGCATCGTCTGTCAGATTACTAAGCGGAAATGTCTCAACAAACTGCCGGGATGTATATATTGCTTTTCTGTAGTCTTTGTCGGAGTTGAAACGGTTGCCAATTTCCTCATACATTTTGCCGGCAAGGAAAAGTGAATTGGGTGCTTTACTGCTGTTGGGATAAGATTCGTAAACACTGCTGAATGCATGGGCTATAGTCTCCCAGATTTCCTTGTCTCTTGCTTTGTCGGGGTTTACAGAAATATTCCTGTATAAACTTAGCGATTCTTCATAGAGAACAGTTCCTCTGTCTTTAGCAAAAGCGCTAACATGAAGAAATGGTATTAAACCAAAAATTATGAGTAAAACTATCCTATGTCTTCTAATTAGTTCCACCTTGCCTGATAATTATATGTCGTTTTAAACTCATTGTAAATGAAAATAGTTTAATATTTTAGTTTAAATATGTTTTGCAATGATTCTAAGTTAATGATAAGTTTCTTAAATTATGAAAGTTATAATGCTTGGATGTGCTACTTCAACAGGTGTTCCGATAGTGGGGTGCAATTGTTCGGTTTGTCAATCCGATAATCCAAAAAATAAAAGAACAAGAAGCTCAATTTTCATCCAAAAAGACGATATTAATATTTTAATCGATAGTTCTACTGATCTCCGATTCCAGACTTTGAATAATAATATAACCAGAATAAATGCTGTTTTGTATACTCATTCTCATGCAGACCATACACATGGGATAGATGACCTGAGGACATTCAATTTTATTAACAGAATGGAAATAAGCTGTTTTGGTAACGAACTTACGATAAATAATATAAAAAATAATTTCAAATATATATTTGATAATATAACTTCAGCGGGAGGAAAACCGCGTCTCATATTAAATACTGTGAATAAAATATTTAAATTTGAGAGTATCGAGATTATTCCAATTGATATTAATCATGCAAACTGGATAATTTTGGGATATAGAATTGGGAAAATGGCATACCTTACTGACTGCAGCGGTATTCCCCCGGAATCGGTAAAGAAACTGCAAAACCTGGACCTTCTAATAATAGGTGCATTAAGGTATAGTCCACATACTGCACACTTTAGTGTGGAACAGGCTGTAGAAGCAATTGAGATGATAAAACCCCGAAAAGCTGTGTTAACGCATATGGGACATGAACTTGACTATGATATATTAAAAAAGCAGCTGCCCAAAAATATTGTTCCCGGCTTTGACGGAATGATAATTAATATTAAAGATTGAAGGATCAATATGCAAAGCCTAATTAAAAAACTTATTAATAAAAACAGAAAAAAAATTATTTTTTGTGTTCTTGACGGGTTAGGGGGCCTACCTAAAGATGGAAAGACCGAGCTTGAAGCTGCATGTACACCGAATATGGACAGGCTTGCTGATATTTCTTCTTGCGGGCTTCATCTTCCAGTAGCAAGGGGTATTACACCTGGAAGCGGTGCTGCTCATCTCGGACTTTTTGGATATGACCCATTGCAGTATGAAATTGGCAGAGGTGTTCTTGAAGCACTTGGCCTTGGTATTGACCTTGGTCCAAATGATTTGGCAATAAGAGGAAATTTTGCCACTGTTGAATATAAAGACGAAAATCCTGTAGTATCAGACAGAAGGGCTGGCAGAATTCCAACAGAAGAAAATAAAAGAATTATAGAAAAGCTTTCTTCAAATATTGACTCAATTGATGGTGTTAAAGCAAGTTTTTATCCAGGTATGGAGCACCGGTTTGTTCTAAAACTTTCTTTTCCTCAACAGATACAGGAGGGTGGAGATCAAATAAATGATACTGACCCTCAGGAAACAGGTAAAATGCCGCTTTTAGCCTCCGGTGAGAATGAACAGTCTCAAAAAGCAGCTGATGTCCTTAACAAATTTGTTGAAAGCATTGCCGAAGTTATCAAAGATGAAGAAAAAGCTAATTTTACATTGCTTAGAGGGATATCGGTTTACCCCCATTTAAGTTCTTATGAAGAAACATACGGATTAAAGGCAGCCTGCATTGCGACTTATCCAATGTACAGGGGAGTAGCTAAACTTGTGGGAATGGATGTGCTTGAAGTTGAGAATAACACTATTGCAAGTGAAGTTGAAACATTAAAAAGAGAGTTCGAAAAGTATGACTTTATATATTTTCATGTAAAAAAGACCGATAGTTATGGTGAAGATGGTAATTTTGATTCAAAAGCAGGTGTTATAGAAGAATTTGATGCTCTCGTACCGGAAATTATTTCACTGAATCCGGACGTTTTTGTTGTTACAGGAGACCATTCCACCCCATCTACAATGATGGCTCATAGCTGGCACCCGGTGCCTATAATGATAAATTCTGCCTATCCGAGGCTTGGTTCGGGATCTGGCTTTGGAGAAGATGCCTGTAATAATGGCTCTTTGGGAATTATAAAATCCATTGAAATTATGCCTTTATTGCTTGCTCACGCGGACAGGTTAAAAAAATTCGGGGCCTAACTACGGGAAAGCAAAACAACAAGCTGGGAAGTTGTTTCAAATTTATATTTCGATAGAGTTCTAATAATCTCGGTTAGGAAAGCAAAAGTATAAGAGTGGTATTTTTAATAAGTTTTTAACCATTGAAAATAGTTTCTTCTGTGTTAATTTTTTCAAACCTTATTAAATCGCCGAAGTGGTGGAATTGGTAGACACGCTATCTTGAGGGGGTAGTGCCCAATGGGCGTGGGAGTTCGAGTCTCCCCTTCGGCAATTTCAAGCCCCCGAATTTAGGCCCACTTTTAAAGTTAGAATTTTTCGATTAAATTAAAATAGTATTGTTTAAATAATCTATATAATCCTTCCCGTTTAACTTAATGTAGATTTCTTTTGCTTTGGAATCATATTCTGTTTTGAAATTAAA
>JAUXJP010000145.1 GCA_030624695.1 Candidatus Dadabacteria bacterium
ACTTCCGACCATATATTGTCCTTATCAAGTACTGCAATAATTTTATCATCGGCCTCGCCATTATCTATCATCGGGATACCACCTATCACTCTGGCATTAAGAATTACTTCTGATTTTGCAATTGCCCTTTCACTTATTACGCAAATGTCCAGTGGATCACCGTCTCCTCTCTTTGCACCTTTCATTAATTTTGCTACATGGTCACCACAGTAAGTCCTTGGAATAAAACCGTAAAGGTTAGGAGGTATGGATGATGTCCTTTGGGGCCTGTCAACCCTGAGAAAACCGGTCACTTTATCAACTTCATATTTAACAGTGTCAAATGGAGTCATTTCGACAAATACGTGAACTACTTCAGGAGGATTTGGACCAATCTCAAGCCCGTGCCAGGGATGAGGCCTCCACTTATAAAATGGTTTAGGAAATGTCATAATTTAATTTTCTAGGTTAGCCTGCTCCGGGTCTGGGCCGTAGTCATTGTTTCCTACAGTTCCTTTTAAAGCTCCCCCTTCAATCAAAACCCAAAGCATACCGAAAAATGGTATGAGCAATATTAATGCCCACCACCCTGATTTATTCCTATCATGAAATCTTTTTATTGCTATTGCAACTGTTGGATAAATTAAAACAATGCCTGCAAGAGTAGCAATAAGTCCACCGGTAATTGCCGAATCAACTGCAGATAAAAGTAAGTTTATAACAATAATTGGTAATATGCCCTTTAACCAGAATTCAGACCTGGAAATTCTTCCTTCAAAATTTAGCCATACATCCTTATAATCCATTATATCCTCCTATAAAAGAGTAAATAGCCCAGCTTACTGTTAAATATACGACCTTCCTATTAGTTATTACAACTACTTATTTTATAATATTTTAGAAAAATAAAAATTTATTGAGAAAAATTAATCTTGCAGGCAGTTTAAATAAAAATTGAATTAGAAATTAAAAGCAAGTAATTTATTCGCCCTAAAGGAAAAAACTATGAGGCTTTCAAATTATTTCATACCAACATTAAAAGAAGATCCAGCTGAAGCTGAAGTAATCAGCCATAAGCTGATGATACGTGCGGGAATGATAAGAAAACTAGCTGCCGGGATATATGATTACCTGCCGCTGGGTTTAAAAACACTTAAAAAAGTCGAAAATATTGTACGTGAAGAGATGAACAATGCAGGGGCAATAGAGCTTTTGATGCCTTCCGTGTTACCGGCAGAGCTTTGGAAGGAAAGCAAGAGATGGGATTTTTACGGTAAGGAACTGCTTAGATTTAACGACAGGGCCGACAGGGAATATTGCCTGGGCCCTACTCATGAAGAAATTATTACGGACATTGTAAGGAAAGAAATACGTTCCTATAAACAACTTCCAATTAACTTTTACCAAATTCAGACCAAGTTCAGGGATGAAATCAGGCCAAGATTTGGGGTTATGCGTTCCAGGGAATTTATAATGAAGGATGCATACAGCTTTGATGCTACAGACGAAGCTGCCGACAAGTCCTACTGGGCAATGTACGAGGCATATAACAGAATATTTGAAAGATGTGGCCTTGAATTCAGGGCAGTCCTCGCTGACACAGGGAATATCGGCGGTAGTTTTTCCCACGAGTTTATGGTACTTGCACCAACTGGTGAAGATATTATTATGAGCTCTACTGATTGCGATTATGCGGCAAACCTGGAACTTGCCGAAATAGGTGTATCGGACAATGAAAAGGAAAAAGAAAGACCACAAAAAGACCTTAAACCTATAAATGAAGTTTCTACTCCAGGTATGAAAACCGTTGAGGAAGTTGCCAAGTTTCTCAATGGATCTGACGGGGACCTTATCAAGACACTTATTATACAGACAGATACCGAACCGGTTGCCGCACTTGTAAGAGGTGATGCAGAACTTAGCCTGACTAAGCTAAGGAAAGTGCTTGGTGCTGAGTATGTTGAACTTTCCACACCTGATGTTATACAGGAAGTAACAGGCGGGCCGATGGGATTTAGTGGCCCGGTAGGTTTGAAAAAGAAAATTAAAGTTATAGCAGATAAATCAGTTAGAAATATTCAAAATGCAATTACCGGGGCAAATAAAGCAGATATGCATATTACAGGAGTCAATCCCGGAAGAGATTTTGAAGCAGATCTATATGCAGATATCAGGGTCGCACGGGACGGTGATCCATGTCCGCAGTCTAACGGTACTTTAGTTTCAACCAGGGGTATTGAAGTTGGCCATGTATTTAAACTCGGTACCAAGTACAGTGAGGCGATGAATGCAACGTTTTCCGATATAGATGGTAAGGAAAAACCGTTTATTATGGGTTGTTACGGTATTGGGATAGGCAGGACTGTTGCTGCTGCAATAGAACAGGGGAACGATGAAGCAGGTATAAAATTTCCATTGGCTATTGCGCCATTTGAGGTAACTCTTATTCCAACTAATATGAAAAATGAAAATGTTAAAACCATATCGGACGATATTTATTCAGCTTTAAAAGCAATTGGAGTGGATGTGTTGATAGATGACAGGGGTGAAAGTGCCGGGATTAAATTTAAAGATGCAGAGCTTACCGGTATTCCAATTCGTATAACCGTGGGGCCCAGGACACTTGAAAATGGTGAAGTAGAAATCAAAACCCGTATGGACAATGAGTCGAGAAATGTGAAAATTGAAGAGGTGGTATCAGAAGTAGAAAAATTGCTTTTGTAACTTTTAGGAAATTACATAGTTAAATATTAATATGTCTATAAAGAATCCAGAAGAAAAAATTATAGTTGCACTTGATTCCCCGAGTTTTGGCCATGCATTTTCTGTTGTACTAAAACTGCGTGAAAAAATTAAACTGTTCAAGGTAGGTCCGGTGCTTTTTCTTAGCAATGGCCCAAGCGGTATAGAACAGCTGAAAGACCTTGAGGTAGATATCTTTATGGACCTCAAATTTCATGATATCCCCTCAACAGTCGAAAAAACAATGGAGCATATTGTAAATTACGGTGTAAAAATGTTTACCATTCATTCGCTTGGCGGATTTGATATGATGAATTCGGTTTGTGAACGAATAAAAAAAGAAGCAAAGAAAAAGAAAAAACCCAAACCAATGGTCCTTGCTGTTACAATGCTTACAAGTCATGACGAGAAAAACATAAAAGACCTTGGTTTAAACTCAAACATAAAAGACCAGGTACTCAGGCTCACAGCCCTTTCAGATAAAGCAGGTGTCGACGGTATTGTCTGTTCCGGCCATGAGGTAGAATATCTGAAAAAAGAATTTGCAGATCGGTTTACGTATATTGTCCCGGGTATAAGAATGGGTGATAAACTCCATGACCAAAAACGATACATATCGCCCGCTGAAGCCTTTGAAAAAGGTGCGGATTATCTTGTTATCGGCCGTTCGATAACAGAATCTCATAAACCTGAACTTGTAGTTGAAGAGATTCTTGATTCACTTAAATAGAAAATAACTTATTATTTTTTCTTATTAAAATTGAGCTTCTTATCAGAACCCAGGTCTATTGAGATATTGTCGCCTTCATTGAATTCGCCCTTAAGCAGTTTATTTGCAAGAGGGTCCTGGATATATTTCTGAATAGTCCTTTTTAAAGGCCTCGCACCATATACAGGGTCATAACTAACGTTGGCAATAAACTCTTTTGCCTTGTCACTTAGTTCAATATTCATATTTTTTTCTTCAAGTCTTTTTCTGAGATTACGAATCTGTATATCCACTATCTTTACCAACTGCTCTTTTGTAAGGGCCTTAAAGATTATTGTTTCATCAACCCTGTTAAGAAATTCCGGCCTGAATGAACTTTTTAATACTTCGTTTATTTTATTGGCCATTTCTTCCGGGTCATTGACAAGTTCCTGGATATAATGGCTCCCTAGGTTGGAAGTCATAATAATAATGGTGTTTTTAAAATCGATGGTCCTTCCCTGTCCGTCTGTTAATCTTCCGTCATCAAGTATCTGGAGCAAGATATTAAA
>JAUXJP010000025.1 GCA_030624695.1 Candidatus Dadabacteria bacterium
GTCTTCACTGTAATCAAAACCACCCAGAAATTTGAAACTTACTTTAGTGGCCCCGTCTTCAACTTCCAGTGCTTCAAGCTTTGAATAATCAAGTTCTTCTCTGGTCTGGTAGTTAACGCCAAGAAGAAAAACAAATAATATTACAAGAGAAACCAGTATCTTTGTTAATGGTATAGATTTCGGCATGGATAGTACTTATAAAATATAATCAGCCCTTTTTATATTTAAACTGTATTTTATTAAAAAAGATTACAACGAAAAAGTATAAAACGGGAAATTTACTCGAAATAAATATTTACGTGGAGTTTTGTAGCGATACATTTCAGATGCAATTTATCTCTAATTATTAGGTGAAAGGCTGCTTGCAACCTCGGTTTTATAGGCTTTATAGGCCGGGATAATACCTGCAACTGCCCCAAGAAGTATCATAACAAACGGAGTTATTATCAGTACCGGGTGAATACTTAATATATCCAGTACAACACCTGTCTGCTTCCTGATAATAAACGAAGCCAGGCTAATAAGAATAAAATAGAATACAAATCCGATTATAGTGCCGATAAAACTTATTGTTACGGCTTCAATCACAACGGATGAAAAAACAGTCCCTCTTTTTGCCCCAAGGACCCTCAGAATTGCAAACTCTCTCCGCCTTTCATTCATTGTGTTATAAATACTTGCCAGGATTGACCCGGCAGCGACTGCAATCACAATATACGCTACAAGCGTAAGGATTTTTGTGACCCATCCGATCTTCTCAAAAAGTCCTGCCAGTACGGCCCCGATGGGCCAGGCAAGTGTTGAAGCTTTGCCTTCCCTGTTAATTGATGATGCCAGTTTAAAACCGGAAGCCGGGTTTTTGAGCTTCAGCATAACTGCACTTACCTCTTTATGAACATCAGGGATATCCCTGGGGTCATGATGTACATATGCTTCATACTCTTTTCCGCCACCCCTCAACACATGGCCTTCTGTCATGTAGAACTGGTTAATTGGTACCCATATCACCCTGTCAGAAGGAGAGTTTGTAGGTTTAAGAACACCGGTTACTTCATATTTTTTTCTGTGACGGTCATTTTTATTAAAATAAAGTCCGTGATATGCATTGAAGGTAGACCCCTTCTTGAGGCCTGTCTTCTGGGCAACATAACTACCAACAACGGCTTCTCTTAGGTAAGGATTAAACACCTTGCCGCTCTTTTGAAACTCAAAGGTTTTACCTTTTGTATATTCAAATTTATCAAAAAGTTCCGGAGTCGTACCAACCAGCCTGTACCCCTTGTAGTTATCACCTACGGCATATGGTATTGCAAGCTCCACATTCTCATTGTTCTTTATGGCAGTATATTCCGACCACGGAATATTCCCGGGAGATGTTTCAAGGTGAAATACGGTATTTAGGACAAGCTGCAGCTGGCTTCCCCTCGCCCCTAGCACTGCGTCGAAACCCGCCGGGCCACCGGTAAAAGCAGTTTCAGCCTGGTCTCTGATACTAAATACTGACATCACAAGTGCAGTAGCCAGGGCAACTGAAAGTATCGTTATTACGGTAGACAACTTGTGCTGGAGTAAACTCTTTTCAACAATAAAAAAAATCTTTTTCATTTTGTATTAACTGGTAAATGCCCTGTTTAATATTGTAAAATCGAGCACTGTATCAAAATCATCAAGAACATCGAGGTCATGGCTCACAAATATCAGAGAAGCCCCGTTTACAATGCAAAGCTCCTTTATCAGCTTCACTGCCTGCCTGGCCCTTCTGTAGTCCAGGTTTCCTGTTGGTTCATCAGCCAGGACTATCTTAGGCCTGTTGGCAAGCGCCCGTGCAAGGGCCACTCTTTGCTGCTGGTCTACAGAAAGCTGAGCGGGTTTATAGTCCATCCTGTTGCCAAGTCCCACATTTTCTAAAAGTTTGAATGCATACTTTTTATCAGGTTTGCCGGCAAACATCATGGCCAGAGTAACATTCTCAAGTGCCGTATAGCCCTGAAGCAGGTTAAATGTCTGAAAGATATAACCTATGCTCTTTGCCCTTAGCACATCTCTTTCAGACTCCGAAAGAAGTGTTAATTCCCTGGAATCAAAAGCTATACTCCCGCTATCAGCGTTAAGGATTCCTGCAAGCAGATTAAGAAAAGTTGTTTTGCCGGAGCCGCTGTTACCCTGAATACCAATATGTTCACCGGCCCTTATCTTGAAGGTCGGAATATCCAGTATAAGGTTGGACTCGCCATCAGGAGAGATGAAAGTCCTTTTTAATTTTTCTACTTTAAGAAGCGGAAGATTATTTGCCATTACATAATATTCTGAAATTTAAGCCTACTGTGTATTAAAAATACCTGTGTCTTTCTCAATTATTAAATTATTCGTGTGGAAACAGTAAAAAAATAAAAAATAATGAAGTCGTAAGTGCCTATATAGCTTGTCATGAAATAAAGAATAAAAATATTTAAAAATGTTTATTCCACGCAGGCAATTAAAAGCATAATACCAAGGCCTATTCCCATAGCCAGGAAATGTGCAACGGCCCTCGAGGATTTAAACTCTTTCTTTAATAGGGGAAACAGCCCAAAACCAATAATATAGATATAGGCTCCTGCACCAAATGCTATTATCAGGTGTGAGGTATTGCTGAATCTAAAGCCAATATATATAGCTATTAATGCCCCGATTATTGCAATTGAAGCAGATGCAATATTAAAAAAGATAGCCTGCGTTTTCGAAAATCCTGACTTAATGAGAATCCCGAACTCACCAATCTCCTGGGGGATCTCATGTATACATACGGCAAAAGTTGTTGCAACCCCAAGTGGAATGCTTACAAGGTAAGCTGCCCCTATTATAAACCCGTCTGTAAAGTTACATATACCGTCGGCAAATAGGCTCATCTGGCCGACAGTCTTTAATTCACTTTCATTTTTCAGATTTCTCCAGAGAAGATACTTCTCAAGCACAAAAAAGGACAATAGTCCAAATAATGCAAGAAGGCCGGTTTTGAATATTCCCTGGTGTTCAAAGGATTCGGGAAGTATATGCAGAAACACCTCGCCAAGAAGGGCACCTACTGCCAGGCTTATCATCAGGATTATAAGAGTGTTGTATTTTTTATTGTTAAAATAGAGCGTAAAAATAGCCGACATTGAAAGAAGGCTCACAATAAGCACACTCACAATTATGTAAAACTCTTTAGAAAGCTGTGAAAACATTTCAGTCATGATTAATTAGCATTTCCCGCACATTCATTACATTCACCAAATAGCTGGAGAAAATGGTTGTTTATCTTAAAGCCAGTCCTCTTTGATAGATTCTCCATATAGTCTTCAAAGGGGCATTCGGCAAAATCCATTATTTTGTTGCATTTTGTACACACTATATGGTGGCCGTGGCTATCTGATGAATAGGCATATGTATGGCAGCCGTCCTCGAAATGAACTCTTGAGATAAGTCCGATATCTGCAAGTACGTCAAGAGTACGGTATATTGTTGCAAGGCCTGTATTAGGCAGGATTTCCTTAGTTTTATCCAAAATATTATTTATTGACAGGTACTTAGTGCTTTCATGAAGTACATGGAGCACAGCAAGCCTTTGGGGAGTGGACTTAAGCCCCTTTTCTTTTAAAACCTCTTTCGCATCAATCTCTTTTGCACAGGGAAAATGTGCCATATTATTTACCTGTTATTTAACTATATTCATACCTTAATTGAGAAACTTTCTCAATTATAAATTAATATAAAACAGTTGTCAAAGAAAAAAAGGGGTAATTTTGATAAATACTTAGGAATAAAAACTTTTAATTCTTTTTATCTCGGCACTTGCAAGTTTTAGAAAAAACTCGGGAGGAGAACTATAGATATATTCTTCATAGATCCTTAATGCATCGTTAAATTTACCATCCTTGCAAAGATCTTCAGCTTCCATTATCAGGTTTGCAAAGAGTTTATTGGTTTCAGGGTCTTTTAAACTCTCATTTAAGAACTCGGGCCGTAGTTCCGGGTTATGTTTGTAGATCTGAAGCCGTATTTCGTTTACATTTCTCAGGGCATAGGCAATACGGTGAATGTTCTCACGTATATCCTCAAGCTCAGACTCCCTTATAGTATGTGCAGCCTGCCCGAGCAGCTCTGAACAATTAGAGAGTATTTTTTCCAGTTCCGGTAATTTTTTAGGCATTTTCTAAGAAAAAATTACTTGGCAATGAATCCCCCGTCAACAGATAACATTGTTCCGGTCATAAATTTTATTTTATCATCACAAAGAAAAAGCACCGCGTTTGCTATCTCCGAGTCCTCTCCGAGCCTGTCCATAGGATAAAAAGATTTCATATAATTTTCGGCAGCAACCTTATCCTCGGCCCTTTCCATAAACCTGTCCATCATTGGTGTCCAAATACCACCGGGGCATATGGCATTAATCCTTATTCCCTTATCCGCATAGTCGAGTGCCATTGTTTTTGTAAAGATACTAACAGCACCCTTAGAAGCAGTATAAGAAGAAAGTCCGGGAAACCCCTTAAGGCCTCCGGCAGAAGAATTGTTTACAATGCACCCGCTGCCCTTCTTTAACATCTCGATAACCGCATATTTTGACATCATAAAAGTACCCACAACATTTACATCCATAATACGTCTAAAAGTTTCAACATCCGTTTCATGCGTTATACCTGATACCAGGATTCCTGCGTTATTAAAAAGTATGTCGAGTCCGTCAAACTCACTTACAGCAGTATCAACAGTCTTTATGCAGTCTTCTTCATTTGAGACATCAGCAACAACATATTTTATATCAAGCCCTTCCTCAGCACCTCTTTCTACAAGCTCTACGAGCCTGTCTTCATTTGTACCGTTTATAAGGACATTTGCCCCGTGCCTTGCAAACAGCAAAGCTGTTGCGGCCCCGATTCCTTTCCCGCCTCCGCCTGTTACTATGGCCGATTTTCCTTCAAGTTTCATATTAATATTTCTTCTTCCGCACTATTATACCTACTTCGGATTTCGAATCTTAAATTATCATTTAACTATGTATGATGGCACAGGCTGTATTAATGGTATACGAAGACCTAAATTCAATTAAGGACAGTAATTACTGAAATACCGCGAGGAGCATACCAGCGGCTACCGCGGAACCAATAACACCGGCAACATTAGGGCCCATTGCATGCATAAGAAGCACGTTCTGAGGATCTTCCTTAGCTCCCATATCCTGCGACACCCTGGCGGCCATAGGTACGGCCGATACCCCGGCTGATCCTATAAGCGGGTTGATCTTGGTGGAAGAAAATATATTCATCAACTTGGCCATCAATATCCCGGATGCTGTACCAATACTGAAAGCAATTATACCAAGCAGTAAAATTCCAAGTGTTTCTACTGTCAGAAACTCGTTTGCAAGTAGTTTGGAACCGACTCCAAGGCCGAGAAAAATAGTTGTAATGTTTATAAGGGCATTACGTGTTGTATCTGAAAGCCTTTCAACCACTCCGCATTCCCTCATTAAATTACCAAACATAAAAAATCCGATAAGAGGTGCTGCTGACGGAAGGAGTAATGCACAAAGGGAAAGTGCCATTAACGGGAAGATTATCTTTTCAGTCCTTCCGACCGGCCTTAGCTGGGTCATCCTGATTTTTCTTTCTTCACTTGTTGTAAGCAGTTTCATAATAGGCGGTTGAATGATCGGAACAAGGGCCATATAAGAATAAGCTGCTATTGATATTGCACCAAGAAGTCTTGGGGAAAGCTGAGAAGATAGGTAAATTGCTGTTGGCCCGTCAGCTCCTCCTATAATTCCAATAGAAGCTGCATCTTTAAATGAAAAGTCTATACCCGGCACAAACTGAGTTAGGGCAAGTGCTCCGACAAGTGTCGTAAATATTCCAAACTGTGCTGCCCCGCCAAGTAGAATTGTTTTGGGGTTTGCGAGAAGTGGGCCAAAATCGGTAAGAGCGCCTACTCCCATAAAAATTATAAGCGGGAAAATTCCCGTTTTAATACCAATATCATAAATATAGTGGATTATTCCGCCCGGCTCACTGATTCCGGCAATCGGTATGTTCGATAAAATACACCCGAAGGCAATAGTTACCAGAAGTAATGGTTCAAATTTCTTTGCTATCCCGAGATAAAGGAGCAAAAATCCAACAACTATCATTAGCAGCCTGCCGAGGCCGTCAGTCCAGGATCTCTTATTACCTTCTATAAAACCGCTGATTCCGGTTGAATTTGCTATGTTGGAAATAAGTTCAGAAAAACCCGGAAGTTTTAACTGCTTTTCCTGCTCTACAGGTGCTGCTGCCTGTACATCACTTTGCTGTGCACTGTAAACCACGGAAGCGGAAAACAGACTCATGAGAACTACTGAGAGCAAAAGAATAATTAGAATTCTATTCATATGATTTTATCTACTTATTGTCAACAGCCTCTGCCCTGCTTCAACAACATCACCCTGCTCAACATCAATTGCTGCAATAGTACCTACGGCAGGAGAAGCAACAGGGGTCTCCATCTTCATCGCTTCAAGAATCAGGAGTGTATCGTTTTCATTAACCGAATCCCCTACTTTTACAGCGACCTTGTAAACATTACCGGGGACGCTGGAAGTAACCTCTGCCACGTCACCCGTAGGTGCAGCAGCCGGCTGGGGTTTTTGTTCGACAGTTTTAACTTCCTGGTAGCTCTGCACATCAGCTGTGCCTTCTTTTACGCTTACGTTGTAGTCTTCTCCGTTTACCGTTACTACAAAATTTTCAAATCCGCCTGTGCCTTTACTCTTGGCGGCTGGTTCACTTGCCTGTTCTTCAACATTTTTTCTTACATTTATAGAAAAATTACCCTTAAGAAAATCGAGTCCTTTATTTCCACCCGGAGTTTCAAGGGCACCTACAATAAAAATGTTCTCATCAGTAACATCAAGGCCTTCCTTTTCAAGTATGGCTTTGGCCTTTGGAATACCCGGTTCGAGAATATCCAGAGGGTTGCCGTCAAACCTTGGTTTACCAAGCTGTTCTTCGGCAATCTTAACTACTTCTTCATCAGGCTCCACGGGGGTTTTTCCAAAATAACCCAGTACCATGTTTCCGTATCCGTCTGTTATCTTTTTCCATGGGCCCTGCGTAACATTCGCAAATGCCTGCTGGAAATAGAACTGGGACACCGGGGTTACGGAGGTACCAAAACCTCCCTTCGCCACGCATTCGGACATTGCTTCGATCACCTGGGGATAAAGCTTAAGTGTGCCCGTATCTCTCATCATCATTGTATTTGCTGTGAGTGCGCCGCCCGGCATAGGTGAAAGTAAAACTTCGGAAGATACCTTTAAGGCTTCAGGAGGAAAATAGTATTCCTTCATCTGTTCGTTAAATACTGCATTTGCTTCAAGTATTTTATTTACATCAATATCGAGTGTGTAATCCGTACCTTTTAATGCATTCCACATAGAAAGAAGGTCAGGCTGTCCTGTCCCGCCTGATACAGGGGCCCTTGCTACACATATTCCGTCAACTCCCCCGTTAATACCTGCCATATACTGATATACTCCCTGTCCGGCAGTTTCGTGCGTATGGAGCCATAGTATAGTGTCATCACTCACAATCTTTCTGGCGGCTTTTATAGTCTTATAAATTTTATTGGGATTAGAAGTACCTGATGCGTCTTTAAAACAGATTGAATCAAATGGCAAACCTGAATCCAGTATCTGTTTTAATCTGTTGATATAGAACTCCTCATCATGTGCACCTGAACATCCGGGGGGCAGTTCCATTAATGTGACAACAGCCTGGTGATGAAGCCCTGCATCTTTTATACACTGGCCAGAGTACTCAAGGTTTCTTACATCATTAAGCGCATCAAAATTCCTGATATGGGTTATCCCGTGTTTTTTAAACATCTTTGCATGTAGGTCGATCATGTCTTTTGGCTGCTGCGAAAGAGCAACGACATTTATACCTCTTGCAAGTGTCTGGAGGTTTGCATCGGGGCCTGCGGCTTCCCTGAACTTGTCCATCATATCAAATGCGGACTCACCGCAATAAAGAAACAAACTCTGGAATCTCGCTCCGCCTCCTGCTTCAAAGTGAGTAATGCCGGCATGTGAGGCAGCCTCTACGGCAGGAATAAAATCTTCTGTTAATACCCTAGCCCCAAAAAAAGACTGAAATCCGTCTCTGAAGGACGTATCCTGAAATAAAATTCTTTTCATAACACCAACCTAATTACTACCTTTTTTTCTATTGCGGTAAGAAGATACAGCAGCTGACAACACAGCTATTAAATCGTCAGCAGACTTTGCAGAAGGGCTTATACCTGAGGATGGCGTAGCCATCGCTTTTCCTTTAAATAATTTTGAAGACAAGAATACAAGAAGCATCAGAATTATTAAGAATATATAAACTATGGCCATTCCAAGGACCATTAATTTTAAACCTTCCAGAATCATTTATCTGCTAAAAATATCCCCCTTTAAAATTGATAGAGAGATTAATTATTAGCAAGAATTGAGTGAAAAGTCAATTATAATGTTCTTATATGGTGGGAGAAAAAGCCCTGTTTCTCTAACTTTCTTTAACCAGTCTTTCGGTTTCCAGAAACTCTTTAAAATTCATTACGGCTTTTACGTAATAAGGTTTTGATTTACTGAATGTTTTTTTAATCTGTTTGGTTTTTTTAGGCCCGTGATTATAAGCAAACAGTGCATAATCCATATTCCCGTACATATTTTCAAGATAGGACAGATAAGCTACTCCCAGCCTTATATTTGTTACAGGGTCAAAAAGCGACCTTGTGTTCTTTAGGGGAAGATCATATTTATTTGCAACGTACCTTCCTGTTGTGGGCATAAGCTGCATAAGTCCCCTTGCTCCCTTATGGGAAACTGCTTTGGGAGAGAATCTGCTTTCTACCTGGATAACAGAAAGAATAAGGTACGGGTCTATA
>JAUXJP010000173.1 GCA_030624695.1 Candidatus Dadabacteria bacterium
AAACTGCGAAAAAGAAGATATCGGGAGAATTCAACTTTATTCGTTCTTCTTCGTTTAAAGAGACCGAACCCATTGGTTTTAAAGATCAGGATGACTTTTATAACGGTGCATTCCTGGTACAAACCGATAATGAACTTGATGAATTTAACATGTTGTTAAAAAAAATTGAGGTTGATATGGGAAGAATAAAAACTTCCAACAAACAGGGGCCGAGAGAAATAGACCTTGATATCATAATTTGGAATAACAGGGTTGTAGATAACGACGTCTATGAAAGAAAATTTTTACAGAACTCTGTTTTAGAACTCTTACCCGGATTTGTATTTTGATATGTCAAAAAGATTAAAGAAAATTATTGATTCTGCGGCAATTAAATACAAGGTAAAAGAACTCAGCTTCATGATTTCTACTGATTATAAAAACCTAAACCCTGTGTTGATTGGCGTTTTAAACGGCTGTTACATTTTTCTTGGTGATTTAACCAGGAATCTGAAAATAATCCATGAAATAGATTTTATCAAAATCTCGAGTTACAGGAACGGCAGTACTAGCGGTGAAATCAGGCTTATCCATGATATAAATATGGATATATCCGGTAGGGACATTGTTATAGTTGATGATATTATAGATACGGGGAAATCAATAAACTACATAAAGAAACATCTTGAGAAATACGACGCAAATTCTATAAAAATCTGTGCAATAGTTTGTAGAAAAAGTAATAAGGGTTCTAAGCCCGTTATAGAGTATAAAGGTTTTGAAATAGATGAAGGCTTCCTCATAGGATACGGAATGGACTACAGCGGGTGGGGCAGAAATTTAAAAGATATTTATATAATTGAAGAATAATAGGAGAATCAAATGAGTTTAAGAGACCAGATACCAGAAGATTTAAAAACAGCGTTGAGAGGAAAAAAATCCCTCGATTTGTCAGTATTAAGAATGCTCCAGGCTGCAATTAAAAACCGGGAGATTGACAAAAAGGGTGAGCTCAATGATGAAGAGATAGTACAGGTAGTATCAAGCGAAATTAAAAAAAGAAGAGATGCTATCGAGGAATTTACAAAAGTTAGCAGGGAAGATGCGGCAGAGGCAGAACAACTTGAAATTAATGTTCTAATGAAATATATGCCGGAGCAACTATCCGAGGAAGAAGTAGCTTCAAAAGTACAAGAGCTGGTTGCCGGTAGCGGTGCAGCAGGATTAAAAGACCTTGGTATTGCTATGAAAGTTGTTATGCCGGCACTAAAGGGTAAAGCCGATGGCAAACTGATTAATAAATATGTCAGGGAACAACTCGCGAAGTTAGAACAAGGCTAAAAGAAGAAAACGGAGATAAGTAATGAAGAAGTCTGGAAAAAAGACAGGTGCAGAAGGTGTAAAATGGAACCTGGGCGATCTGTATAAAGGATTAAACGATAAAAAAATAGCCTCAGACCTTAAACGGATTCATTTAAATTCTAAGAAGTTTGAAAAAAAATACAGAAATAAAATCAAATCAGAAAGGCTTACTGCCACTACGCTTCTAAATGCCTTAAAAGAAATAGAAAAAATATCTGAGGGCCTTGGGAAAATTCTTTCCTTTGCACACCTCTTATTTGCAGGCGATACGAACAACCCCAAGCACGGTGCTTTCCTGCAATCCATGCAGGAAAAGACAACCGAGATAAGAAAACAATTACTGTTTTTCGACCTCGAATGGGTAACTCTTTCAAATAAAACCGCTCTGAAATTAGTTAATGATAAAAAACTTTCTGCTTATAAGCACTTTCTTCTGCACGAAAGAAAATATAAAAACCACACACTTTCAGAGTTAGAAGAAAAAATACTTGCCGAAAAAGCAAACACAGGATCAAGGGCTTTTAGCAGGCTTTTTGATGAAGTTATAAACAATATAAAATTTGATATAACCCTCAATGGCAAAAAGCAGGTATTGACGGAAACAGAAGTCCTGTCACTTCAATATCACCCGGAAAGAAAAACCAGAAAGATAGCAACCGAGAGCCTTACCGAGGGACTGGATAATAATTCACACGTTCTGACATATATTTTTAATACCCTTGTGAATGACCACTCTGTAAACGACAGGTTAAGGTCCTACCCCCATATAATGGCCTCAAGAAACCTGAGTAACGAAATTGATAACAAAACCGTACGGGCACTAATTGATACAACCGCTAGGAACTTTGAAATGGTCGAGACCTATTACAAGCTGAAGAAGAAACTCCTTGGTCTTAAAAAAATGTGTGAATATGACCGTTATGCTCCCGTGCTTTCTGAAGATAAAACAATAAAATACGGAGAATGTAAAGAAATGATCCTCGAAGCATTTGGGGATTTCTCTCCTAAGATGGCACAAATAGCAAAAATGTTTTTTGATAAAAACTGGATTGATGCCGAGCTCAGAAAAGGTAAAAGGGGCGGGGCATTTAGTCACAGTACTGTTCCGGGAGTTCACCCTTACGTATTTGTTAACTACGACGGGAAAATGAGAGACGTGATGACTGTTGCACATGAACTCGGACACGGAATTCACCAGTACCTTTCAAGAAAACAGGGATACTTCCAGGCTGATACACCCCTCACGACCGCAGAAACGGCCAGTGTATTTGCCGAGATGCTGGTCTTTCACAAGTTAATCGAAACGCAGGATAATGACAGGATAAAACTTGCCCTTATGTGCGGTAAGCTCGAAGATATTTTTGCAACCGTATTCAGGCAGGTAGTCCTTACAAACTTTGAAGAAAAACTGCACACATCAAGGCGCGAGCTTGGTGAACTTCCTAAAGAAAAAATAAATGAAATCTGGATGGAAACAAATAAAGCGATGTACGGTAAATCAGTAGAACTCACCGATAGTTACAAAACATGGTGGATGTATATACCTCACTTTATTCATTCTCCTTTTTACTGTTACGCATATTCTTTTGGAGAGCTGCTTGTTCTGGCGCTTTACAATAAATATCTTAAAGAAGGAAGGCCGTTCGTGCCTAAATATCTGGATATGCTTTCTTCAGGCGGAAATGACTTACCCGAGAATATTGTCGGAAAAACAGGAGTGAATATAAAAGACCCTAAATTTTGGCAGGGTGGATGTAATTTATTAAAGAAAATGGTCGACGAAACCGTAGAATTATCAAAGAATGTTAAAATATAATTTTCATGAGGTTTCTGATGTTATCAAAATCAATATTTATCACATTTTTTACACTTTTAGTTACTACTGCTTTAACATTCTCTCAAGATAAATGTACTCAGAAAATGAATGGATTGCTCTAATATTCGAAAAGGGGGTTTAAGCAACTTTTTTATTTTCAAATTCTTTCACAATTCTGCTTATGGTTGAATAGTGGAGTGAAAAGTAATCTGCTATTTGCTGGAGTTTATAATCACCAGAAAGGTATGCATTAGCAATAGCTTTTTCCTTTGAATCAGATGAATTAACAAATTCGGAAATGGGTTTTGCCCTTTGAATCTTTGGGATCTCTCTCAAATCTTTATCTT
>JAUXJP010000037.1 GCA_030624695.1 Candidatus Dadabacteria bacterium
CAGGCACTTGTGGCAAACCTCATCTCCCAGACCGCCGCAGTTGTAAACCTTGAAACATTTGAATGTGAAATCCTTTACACAAGGCAGGAGGGTGTTGCTTTTGACCCGTGCAATCAAGCGATAAATCTCGGAACCGGGAGATTTGAAGAACCGTTTGGGGTACTGGTAGTCGGGAATACGGGGTACATAACAAATCAAAATCTTGATGCAAATTTTATACCGAACGGTAACGGGTTCATAACTGTTATAGACCTTGAAAATGATACCTCTTTTACGATCCAGGCCGGTGGAGCAGGCTCTGTTGATATGCTTCAGGCTGGTGATGAAATCTTCATTGTAAATGCGGGCAATGTTGACTTTGCACCTGTTACATTCGATCCTGAGTGTGACCCTCTCTTTACTCCCTCAGTCGATGTTTTGAATATTAACTCAAACACCATCGTCGAAAATATTCCTATACCCTTAAGTCAAATCAATCCCACCGCATGTTTTCCTGACAGTATAGCCGCGACTCCTGACAACCAGTTCGCTTATCTCGGTCTCGGGCTCGCAGGTGGACTCCTGAAAATAGACCTTGTTAATAAACAGCTGATTAATGGTACAGACGATCCGATTGTTGTTACGGACCTCAATGATTTACAGAGGATCGACAGCCTTGCGATAGATGAAAATGGTATAGGCTTTATTCCCCTATTTAACACCGATCAGATCGCTGTTATTAACACTGCAAATGACGAAATTAACCCGTTTCCTGCAATTGCCCCTTTTCCGGCAGGTATCAGAGCGTTTGACCCTGATAATGATTTCTTTGACGGCGTGCAGTTCCTTGCACTTAGGCCTGGAACTCAGGGAATTGACTTCACGGGGCCTAACCTCTATTTCATAACCACTATAAGTGGACAGCTGGGAAGCGTAAATGCTAATATAATTCTTCCTTAATTTTTTTTGAACAATAACGGGAGCGAATCTTGGTTTGCTCCCGGTTTCTTGATCAGCCCAGTTTAATTAGTAATTATATAATCATGCGAATTTGTTCATTCCTTCCAAGCACAACAGAAATAATTTGTAAACTCGGTTTAGAAGATAATCTTATAGGTATCACTCATGAATGTGATTACCCGGAGGCAGTAAATAGTAAGGAAAGGGTCATTATGAGTAGTATCGACCACAAGAGCCTTTCAAGTAAGGAGATTGATGACCTCGTAACCGAGAATTCAAAAAACGGGAAAAGCACATACCTTGTAGATAAAGATAAATTAAAGGCTGCAAACCCTGATATTATTTTTACCCAGGGCCTCTGTGAAGTATGTGCAGTATCCGGGAACCAGGTACTTGAAGCTGTTGAAGTGCTGGAGAACAGGCCCGAAATTATTTCACTCGAGCCCGGAACTGTTGATGAAGTTTTAGAATCAATAGTCACTATAGGCAATGCAACCGGTAAATCAGAGCAGGCAGGGGAACTTGTTGCAAGTCTTAAAAAAAGAATCGACATTATAAGGAATATATCTTTGAGGGAAAGGGATAAGCCCAGGGTTTTTTGCCTTGAGTGGCTTGAACCCCCTTTTGTCGCAGGTCACTGGGTCCCCGATATGGTTGAAATTGCCGGCGGTGACAACGGACTGAGAAGTAAAGGTGAGCAATCTGTTAAAGTGAAATGGGACGATATTCTGGATTTTGCTCCCCACTATATATTTGTTATGCCATGTGGATTTAATATTGACAAAACCATTAATGAAATCGATTCAGTTACTTCAAACTCAATATGGCACCAGACTCCCGCCTCTCAGAAAGGCAATGTTTATCTGGTAGATGCAAATTCTTACTTTAGCAGGCCAGGGCCGAGAATAGTTGATGGGATTGAAATAATAGCCAGGACAATACATCCGGACCTTTTTAAAATGGAACCTCCCCCGGGTTCTATTTTAAATCTAAGAAATTATATGCAGATACAGGCTGTCTTGGGTTAATAAAGCTAAGCAAATAAATTAACCCGGTGACTTAAAAGGATCCGAGGAATCTCCACCGCCTGAACTAGGTGGTGCTTCTTCTGCTGGTGCAGGTTCAGATGAAGCCGCTGATGACGAAGCCGGTTTAAACGGATCGTCTACAGTTTCTGTTACCGCTTCGGCAACTTCTTCCACTGCTTCACTTGCTGTCTCAGCTACTTCCTCTACTGCTTCGGCTGCTCCTGATTTAAAAGGATCTGCAACTGACTCAGCAGCGCTTTCTGCAGTTTCAACAACATCCTCTTTTACCTCGACAGTATCACTTACAGCTTCCGCCACTTCTTCAGTAACAGAGCTTGCTGCTGCTGAAGCTGACTTAAAGGGGTCTGCAGCCTCACCACCGGCGTCTGAATCATTAGAAGCAGCTGGAGGAGCACCCTGGGTTTTGTCGGATTCTGCATCGCCACCTGCCTTATCACCCTTACCTTTTTGCATTAAAAGCATTGCAAGAACAACTAATACAAGAATCCCTAGTATAATTATAAAGCTTGCAGGCATGATATCCTCCTGAGTATTTTTATATTATTTTTTATCATAATCGTTATTTTTATAAATAAATATAAATCCTAATTAATTGATAGTAATAAATTTTTTGATATCATGTCAAGAGGTTTTGCATAATTAAATAAAACAACTTAACCGTGAATTATTATTAAATACTAACATATGGGATCAGTTTTTTAAATACTCAAGGTATATTGATGAAAATAATACAGAAAGAACCCAATAATTACCAGTTACCTGCCGAGCTTGAGATTGAACTGTCTATAATTGATTCAGGAATGATAATCACAAATATTAATGATGAAATTGTTATTATTCTTAAAGATTCCAAGAAGATGACTTCCTCTCTTTCAGAGCTCATCTCTGTAAATCTTAAATTCACCTATATCGACAGGCCTGAGTTTCCGGCTGTTAACTCTGAACTTAGATTAAAGACATCTAAAGATCTCTCAGTAAAATATGACTATTTCTTTAACTTCGAATCAGAATTTGAGATGAATCTTCTAAATGAGATTTTGAATCAAAAGGTTATATCCCTTTTTTTATTTTCAGATATAGTAGTAAAACATTTTGGGATTGAACTTGAGGAAGAAGATAAGCTCCATCTTTCCGGTGTTCTAAAAGAAGTTAACAGTTGACAAAATTCATAAATTTTGAATAATAATCATTTCACATTCAATTTTAAAGGCTATCTATATTGAAATACGCGAAAATACTAGGCACGGGTTCCTGTGCACCTGACAAAATTCTTTCAAACAAAGATTTTGAAAAGTTTTTAGAAACCACGGACGAATGGATTACAAGCAGGACCGGAATCAAAGAGAGAAGAGTAGCCGAAGAAGGTATCAACACATCCGATATTGCTTATGAGGCATCCGTAAAGGCCCTTGAAAAAGCCAATATGCCGGCATCCGAACTTGACGGCATAATTTTGGGTACAATTTCCCCTGATTTCATTTTTCCTTCAACTGCATGTATTTTACAAAGCAAACTTGGCTGCGGCAACATTATGGCATTTGACCTTTTAGCAGGCTGCTCCGGTTTTCAATACGCACTTCATGTAGGTAACGGAATGGTATGTTCCGGGCAGTCAAAGAATCTGCTTATAGTTGGTGCAGAAGTGATTTCAAGAATAATGGATTATGAAGACCGTTCCACCTGTATTCTATTCGGCGATGGTGCTGGTGCTGCTGTTATTTCACAATCAGACGAACCCGGAATTATTTCATCGTGCATGAACTCCGATGGCGCCAACTGGAAACTTTTATATATGCCTGGCGGCGGTTCCAGAATCCCGGCAACAGAAGAGAGTGTTAAAAACCGTGACCATTTCCTCAAAATGAACGGCAAGGATGTATATAAGTTAGCTGTAAAATCCCTTAAAACAGCTTCCGTGGAAGCTGTCGAAAGAGCAAACCTCAAACCCGAAGATATAGATCTTTTTATTCCCCATCAGGCTAATCTGAGAATAATAGAAGCAGTGAGAAAGAGACTGGATATGCCCGAGGAAAAGGTATATATCAATCTTGAAAAATACGGCAACACCTCTTCGGCTTCGGTTCCTATTGCGCTTGATGAGGCAATTAGAGCCGGAAGAGCCAAAAAAGGTGACATTATTTTAACAGCTGCTTTCGGTGCCGGATTCACATGGGGCGCCACTTTATTTAAACTTTAATTATTATTATAATTTCATCAAACTTCCTTTTTTTACAATTTTCCAGTTAAAATTTTAGGCTTTTTAATACCGGAGAAAATAACATATACACAGAGATCCTTAATATCGTACTACCTGTTTTTATTGTAATAGGAGTGGGATTTGCATTTAGTAAATATAAGAAGATTGATTTAAAATCGGTCAATGAACTGGTTATATACGTAACAACTCCCTGCCTGATTGTTTCATCTCTTTCCAGGTTTCCCATAGACCTTACAGTAGCTGGAAAAATTTTCCTGGTAATGGCTTCAATCCTGGTTGTTTCAATGGCTGTCGGGTTAATAGTTACCAGGCTTTTGAAACTTTCTTACGAAATCTATTTGCCACCTGTTCTATTTGGTAACACGGGTAATATGGGCCTTCCACTCTGCCTGTTTGCTTTTGGCCAGACAGGATTTAACCTTGGAATAATTTGCATGGTTGCGATGACCATACTTCATTACACAGTCGGTATTGTAATTCTAAGCTCGTATAAAAAGCCCCTTGAGGTTTTCAGGCTTCCCCTCATTTATTCAACTATTATTGGGCTTGCAATCAGCGCGTTTGAATATGAAATTCCTGTACCCATCGGAAGATCGATAGAGCTTCTCGGAGATATTAGTATTCCAGCGATGATGTTTGCCCTTGGATATAAACTCTCGGAACTCAAACTCACAAGGGTATGGCTGTCTTTCCTTTTTGGCGGACTTAGAATATTCCTGGGATTTTTTCTTGGGATTTTCTTTGTAAGGCTTTTCAGACTTGAGGGTATATCCGCGATGGTAATGATCCTTCAATCCTCTATGCCCCCTGCGGTATTTAACTTTGTACTTGCCGAAAAATATAAGAAAGATTCAGAGACCGTTGCATCAATTATTATGGCCGGGACAATTATATCCCTTTTAACAATTCCACTCATACTTACATATTTACTCGATTTCTAATATAAAATGTATAATTAAAGAAGTAAAATTAAATAAGAAATTTGCAGAGAAAATCTTTTAAGAAAGAAAACATTAATGAACTTCAGACTTATTTTTTATGTAGTTGGCAATTTTTTAAAGTATTTTGGATTCTTAATGCTTATACCAGCCGTAATATCCTTAATTTACGGTGATAATGAGTTGTTTGCATTTATTCTCACTTCATTTGCAACTACAACTACCGGGTATATCCTCGAAATTATAACAAAAAAAGCAGCCGTTCTGAAAGAAATAAAGAGGCAGGAAGGATTTCTGATAGCTGCACTTTGTTGGGTTCTGGCTTGTCTTTTCGGTTCACTTCCCTATCTTCTGTTAAGTGTATTTTCTCATCCGGTTGATGCCATTTTTGAATCATTTTCCGGTTTTACAACTACTGGGGCCACCGTATTATCAGAGATTGAATCACTTCCACACGGGATACTTTTTTACAGGAGCTTTACGCAGTGGCTTGGCGGGATGGGTATCATCATTCTTGCTATTGCTATCCTGCCCAGGCTGTCTGTGGGTGGCATGCAGCTTATGGGCCTTGAAGCACCCGGCCCTACTACGGAAAAATTAACTCCCAGGATTTCGGAAACTGCCAAAAAACTGTGGTCAGTATATGTATTAATGACTGTTGCCTGTTTTGTACTTCTTTATATTTCCGGCATTTCAATATTCGATTCAATTACCACTTCTTTTTCAACACTTGCTACGGGCGGCTTTTCTGTTAAAAACGCAAGTATCGGCGGATTTAACAACGGCTGGGTTGAGATCATAGTTATGTTCTTTATGTTTCTTAGCGGGATGAACTACGTACTGCTTTACTATCTCTTTTCGGGTAAACAGCTTAATATATTTAAAAGTTCTGAGCTCAGATTCTACTGCTTCTTAATTGCTTTCTTTATAGCTTTTGTATTTTTTGATCTAATGGTAAACCACCCGATGAATTTAATGGATGCCATCAGGTACTCCTCTTTCCAGGTTATATCAATTATTACAACCAGCGGTTTTCATACTTCTGAATTTGATCTCTGGCCAAATTTTGCAATTTTTATGATTTTTACACTTATGTTTATCGGTGCATGTGCAGGTTCTACTTCAGGGTCTATAAAATCGCTTAGAATTCTAATTCTGATTAAGAAAGGTTACAGGGAGATTAACACGCTGATAAAACCAAGGGCAGTGCTGCCCATAAGGATCAATTCCCATGTTGTGGACAGGGATATCGTTTCAAGTGTTACGAGTTTCTTTCTGTTATTTATTTTTATTTTTGTAGTTTCGATTTTGATAATATCATTTGTAGAAGATATGTCTATTGTCGGTTCTATCTCAGCTTCCGCCGCTGCCATTACCAATGTAGGCCCTGGATTTGCCGAAGTGGGGGCATCGCAAAACTACGGTTTTCTCTCGGATTTTACGAAAATATATCTGTGTTTCTTAATGCTATTGGGAAGGCTGGAGCTTTATACAATACTTGTACTTTTTGCCCCGATATTCTGGAGAAAATAGGTTTAAAACTTAATATCAGGAAATATCTTTAAGGGTAAGGCCTTCATCCTTAAGGAATTTGAGCAGACCTTTTTTATTAATTGTTCTAAGAGCCCTGTTGGAAATCTTAAGCTTAACGTATTTCTCAAGTTCAGGAATATAGATCCTTTTTGTATGAAGATTAGGATTCTGACGGCGTTTCACTTTATTGTTTGCATGTGAAACATGGTTTCCCACTAATGGTTTTTTTCCTGTTAATTCACATTTCCTGGCCATTGTTAATACTCCGTACTACTTGGACTCCTTGAAAAGAACGTGCTTTCTGATCACTGGGTCGTATTTTTTTAGTTCGAGTCTGTCCTCGGTATTCTTCTTGTTCTTCTTTGTATAATAAATATATGGGCTTTCGGTACTTTTAAGTTTTACCAACACCCTGTTTTCTGATTTTCCCATTGTAAACTCCAAATACTTTAAAAAGAGAAGATTATTATGCAGAAATATATATAGAATGCAAGTGCATTTTAAAAATTGTCAGCTTTTTTGATACTAAGTGCATCCATAGTATAAAGACTTCCCACAAGGTTTTCCTCTCCTATCTCAAGCCTTCCGGATACATTTATAGGCATATCCGTCATAAATTTAGTTGTCACACCTTCCGGCATTTCAACATATATAAACTCATTTTCCCTTGGCATTACACCAAAGCAGCAAGCCATCCTGCTATTCATCAGAAGGAAACTGTTAACCTCTCCTGAGTCAAAATCCACTGGGAGCATAAACCCCGCAACTTGCACAACCTCACCGTTAAGGACTATTACCGGTTCAGGTATTTTTTTGTCTTCACTGTAATCAAAACCACCCAGAAATTTGAAACTTACTTTAGTGGCCCCGTCTTCAACTTCCAGTGCTTCAAGCTTTGAATAATCAAGTTCTTCTCTGGACTGGTAGTTAACGCCAAGAAGAAAAACAAATAATATTACAAGAGCAACCAGTATCTTTGTTAATGGTATAGATCTCAGCATGGCTAGTACTTATAAAATATAATCAGCCCTTATTATATTTAAACTGTATTTTATTAAAAAAGATTACAAATAAAAAATCCGGCTTAATTATTAGGTGAAAGGCTGCTTGCAACCTCGGTTTTATAGGCTTTATAGGCCGGGATAACACCTGCAACTGCACCAAGAAGTATCATAACAAACGGAGTTATTATCAGTACCGGGTGAATACTTAATATATCCAGCACAACACCTGTCTGCTTCCTGATAATAAACGAAGCCAGGCTAATAAGAATAAAATAGAATACAAATCCGATTAGAGTGCCGATAAAACTTATTGTTACGGCTTCAATCACAACGGATGAAAAAACAGTCCCTCTTTTTGCCCCAAGGACCCTCAGAATTGCAAACTCTCTCCGCCTTTCATTCATTGTGTTATAAA
>JAUXJP010000200.1 GCA_030624695.1 Candidatus Dadabacteria bacterium
ATTCAAGTGCATGCAGTGTGGATTTTTTCAGGTTTTCATCATGAATTTCACCCGGGTCAGGAATTTTTGATGTAACATCAATTACCATTCCGGGATTTGTACCCCAACTGACCTGTGGAGCCATTTGGGAAGCATCAAGAGTCAAGGTTTTGTCAAATACTGCATCTTCATCTGTTTTTAGTTTTTTCCAGTGTATTACAGCTTCATCATAAAGTTCGCCTTTGTGAGCGTAGTTTCTACCTTTTACATAATCAAATGTTTTCTGGTCCGGGGCAATCATACCCGCACGCGCACCTGCCTCAATTGACATGTTGCAAATGGTCATTCTTTCTTCCATGGATAAATCTTCAATTGCCTTTCCACGGTATTCAAGTACATGGTTTGTAGCTCCGGCAGTACCGATATGGCCTATTATGCTTAATATTATATCTTTTGCTGTAACTCCATACTGTCTTTCGCCCTTTACATTTATTTCATATACCCTTGGTTTATCCTGTCTCAGGCACTGAGTGGCCATGACATGTTCTACTTCACTTGTCCCGATTCCAAATGCAAGTGATCCGAAAGCACCGTGAGTAGATGTATGACTGTCTCCGCATACTATGGTCATTCCGGGTTTGGTAAGACCAAGCTCCGGGCCAATAACATGTACAATGCCCTGGAAATGGTTATTTACAGTTAATCCGTACAGCTCAATTCCGTTTTCTTCGCAATTTACCCTGAGTGTTTCCATTTGTTTAGCAGAGATTTCATCTTCAACCGGAAGAGACCTGTCAGTTGTAGGGACGTTGTGGTCTTTTGTAGCAAAAGTTAAATCAGGCCTTCTGATTTTCCTGCCACTAATTTTAATGCCTTCAAAAGCCTGCGGAGACGTAACTTCATGTACGAGATGAAGGTCGATGTAAAGGAGGGTAGGTTTCCCTTCTTCTTCATACACGACATGTGCATCCCAAATCTTATCAAATAGTGTTTTACCTGACATATATAAACCTCATTAATTCAATTGTTTTATTGCTGCTGAACCGGGGTAACGTGCTTCCTTTCCAAGTTCTTCTTCAATTCTCAACAGTTGATTGTATTTTGCAATTCTGTCACTTCTGGAAGCAGACCCTGTTTTGATCTGACCTGAATTTGTGGCTACCGCAATATCTGCAATGAAAGCATCTTCCGTTTCACCTGAACGGTGAGATATCATGTAAGTATAACCAGCATTTTTAGCCATCTCAATTGCTTCAATTGTTTCACTCAAAGTACCGATTTGATTAACTTTTATAAGTATTGAGTTTGCAGCTTTATTATTTATGCCTTTTTCCAGAATCTTAGTATTTGTAACAAACAAATCATCTCCAACGAGCTGTATCTTCTCACCGAGCTGTTTTGTGATTTCTATCCATCCGTCCCAGTCATTTTCTGATAATGGGTCCTCGATTGAAACGACCGGGTATTTATTTACCCAATTAATATATAAATCTATCAATTTTTGGGAAGAGATTAATTTATTTTCAATTTTATATTTTTTCTTTTCATAAAACTCACTTGATGCAGCATCAAGGGCAATTGAAATTTCTTTACCCGATTTATAACCCGCATTTTTAATTGCTTTTATAATTAGCTCAAGTGCTTCTTCATTTGACTGTAAGTTCGGCGCAAATCCGCCTTCATCACCAACGGAAGTAGAATAGTTGTTCTTATTAAGAAGTTTTTTAAGGTTGTGAAATACTTCCACACCTGCCCTTATAGCGTCAGAGAATGTTTTAAAACCATGGGGGACTATCATAAATTCCTGGAAATCGAGATTGTTGTCTGCATGTACACCTCCGTTAATTATATTCATAAAGGG
This sequence comes from Candidatus Dadabacteria bacterium, assembly GCA_030624695.1. Classification (GTDB taxonomy): domain Bacteria; phylum Desulfobacterota_D; class UBA1144; order Nemesobacterales; family JAJCZQ01; genus JAJCZQ01. Next base: position 1,841 of record JAUXJP010000200.1, read on the forward strand.
AACAGGGAGTGTATTTGCAGTTATCCCTCCGAGATATTTATACAGTGGTAAGCAAAGTGAGTCAGCTGCGGCTTTTGCTACGGCTAGAGATACTCCCAGAATTGCGTTTGCACCGAGTTTTGATTTTTCAGATGTTCCGTCTAGATCAATCATTACCTGGTCTAATAATTTTTGGTCTTTTACATCAAGACCTATAAGTTTTCTGGCGATAACACCATTGATATTTTTAACAGCTTTCTGAACACCTCTTCCCAGGTATCTTTTACTGTTGTTGTCTCTCAGCTCAATTGCTTCATGCTCACCGGTAGAAGCTCCCGATGGCACTGAGGCCCTTCCAAATGAACCATCAATACAATGTACATCTACTTCTACGGTAGGATTACCTCTTGAGTCTAAAATCTCTCTTGCTTTTACTTCTGAAATTGTAGACAATATTTTTTTCCTCCAAAAAATTTATTTCGCCAAAGGGAAAGTACCATATCACAAAATTGCTATCAAATATTATTTTTATTAGTTTATATAATTGTAGAATTTAAAAAAATGAATTAATAGAATAAAGTGGAAATAGTTAAACGATTTTGGTAAACTCAACCTTTACTAAAACAGAGGGCTATATATGACCAAAAACAAAAATGTATTTAACTTGTTAATAATTACAACAATAATTACAATCTTCAGCCTTACCAATTCATGTACTGTCGGGGATGATACTCCACCTAATCAGATTGTGGATTTAAGACTTTCTTCAAATGCAAAGAACCTTGAGTGGACAGCTCCAGGTGATGATGGCGATATTGGTACGGCCACTTTGTATTTACTAAGATTTTATACAGAACAGCAGGTTGCAGATATTCTTGAAGTTCCAAACCTTGATGGAATCCCATTTGCTGTAATTCAGAAAGCTGTCCAGGATAACTTTAGAGATGCTACACAGGTCCCTCAGTTTCTTGAGCCCCAAGTGGCCGGTTCAGACGAGATTACATCTATTTCCAGAATCGATATATTCGGAAATGCCCGGTTTTTTTACAGTATAATTGCTAATGATAATGTGGGTCATAGCTCACCACCGTCCAACGTAGTTGAAGTTGCTACTGTACTTTCCGGCGCCTTATATGAAAGCAGTAACCCTTCTGATTGTCCCGGTGTATCTGCCTCGTACGGTGAATTTACCGGTAGAGACGAAGAAGATCAAGATGAAATCCTAAATGACCTTATAATAGGGGACCCTTGTGCCGGAAGGGCATATATATTTGTTGGCGGCCCTGAAATTACCAGGGATTTAGACGTCATAGATGTTTCACTCGCCGATGTAACAATCATAG